>DAOVCL010000001.1 GCA_030670005.1 Candidatus Zixiibacteriota bacterium
GGTAATTTCACCACGGATAACAACGGACTATGCACAGAGAAACAGGTATCAGGAATCAGTTTACAGGGATCGGGAATAGCCAGCATAAGCTTAATTTTTAATTCTCAATTCTTAATTGCCTTTTCCCGTGTGATTTCGTGAATTTCCGTGGTAAATTTAACTATTCGTGTAGATTCGTCTATTCGTGTCATTCGTGTTCTATCAGTGAAATCCGTGACCCTTGTTTGGTTGCGGCTTTGCCGCGCTGTGAACTGCTCTTAAAAGCTTACCGACAATCCAATCTGCACCTGCCTGGGTTCTGAATAGAAGTCAGGCCTTACAAAATAGTCCTTGGCGGCATCCGCTCCAGCTACCCTCTGCTCAAGGGTGTAGGTTGCCGTTCCTGTATCCTCAAAGACCCCATTCTCGTTCTTTGTATCCAACAGGTTATAGATGTTGGCGAAGATGGAAAAGCAAAAGCCACTAAGGCTGAAATCTTTGTGGGTTCTCAGATCAATGGAAAACTTATCCGGTCTGCGCTCGCTGTTCTCCCTCAGGCCAACGGAGAGGGTCCTCCCAACCTGAACCCCCTGGATTATCCTGGGGGTGTAGGGTAATCCAGTGCTATACCTTCCTATAAGCCCTATGCTCCAGATATGGGTGCCCAGGATGAGGGAGGCATTGAAGGTGTGTTTTTGATCCCAAGCAAGGGGAATGACCTGTTTTCTTAGTTCCCGGCCTGCCCTGGCGTCGTTAAAGGCATCGTCGGGGTTTGAGGCTGTCCCTTCGGCTATCTGAAAGGTATAATCCACAGTAGCCGAAACATAGTTGGAGGGCCTCTTATTCAGGGAGAGAGTTATCCCCCTCACGTTGGCATACTCCCGGTTGACATACTTGCTATACTTCGTCCCAGGAATTGCCGTATTTATCTCCGGGCTTGTCCCCACCCAATTCCTTATGTCCCTATAAAACAAGGTTACATCTGCACCGATATTATCTGAGAGCTGCTGTTGCAGGCCGATCTCATACATCACCGTCCTCTGGACGTCCAGATCGGCATTTCCGATGATTGTGCTCACCCCAGTGGTGCGGGGAACTTCAAACTCGGAGTTAGCATACAGGTATTCAAAGGGAGGGATCTGGAGAAAATGGCCATAGGAGAAGTGGATTACCCCCCTGTCGGTTATGGGGTAGGCAATCCCTATCCTGGGAGAAAGCTGCATCTTTGGCTTGGCATCCTTATACCAGATCTTCTCCCTTTCCGCCAGGCTCATCACGCTATCGTGATGCTCTGGCTTGAAGGGATAGTGGATATTGGGGTCTTGAGGATCCCGGAGAACCTTGCCATCGGGCTGGAAATAGTCATATCTGAGTCCAGCATTTATGATCATATCCTTATATTCAATCTTGTCCTGGATATAAGCAGAGAACTCCTTGGGCCTATGGGTATACTGGTTATGATTGGGCGCAGTAATGGGGGGAATTGTCGGTTGGAATGGAGTGATCTCACCACTTTCATCCCTCTTAGGGATGATCTCGAAATCGTGCAGGTAAAGTTTATGAAACCTCATCTCCACCCCGGACCTGACCTGATGGGTAGAGGTTACTTGACTGGTTAGGTCAAACTTACCCACGGTGGTAGTGGTGTTACGGTGAAAATGCTGCATCTTCGTCCCCCCGGAGGCAAAATTATAAGGGGGGGCATCCATAGAATCGGGATGCACATAACGGGGGTCAAGAGAGTCTTCGTAGACATAGTGTTGGTAGTCGGAGAAGAACTTGGATATGTTCAGGGTGTAGAAGGCCTTTGAGCTTAAGGTATGGGTCAGGGAAAAGAGGTGATTGTATCCCTTTCTGAATCTCTTGAAATCTCCATCCGGATTGTATCTGAAGTAGTGGTCATAGTCCCTGTATTTGGTTCTGTCCCACATATATCCATAGCTCAACCTTATGGAGGGGGATAACCTCCAGGTCAGCTTAAGCTGGGAGGAGACCTTCCGGCGGTAGTTCATGGGAATGATCTTGTAATCCCCCTTCTTCCTAAAGGGTGTAAACTTCCGCTGGCCATAGAGCCAGCCATCGTTATAGAAATATCTTCCGGTGGCATAAAAGCTAAGCTTATTACGGAAAAAGGGGAGGGGACCGCTCAAACTCCCCTGAAGATTCTCCATAGCCAATGGATCAACCTTGTCTATATCAAGAAAGGTCTCCTTGTGGTTGCTCAGGTAATCGCCTGAGTAGGCCGAGAGTTTTCCGCTGTATTTCTCCCCACCCTCTTTAGTTACTATATTTACCACCCCAGACATTGCCTGTCCATATTCGGCATTAAAGGTTCCGCTGACCACTTGGAGCTCCTGGATGGCCGCATTTTCTACCTCCACGGCCAATCCACAGTCATAGGCATCGGTTACGGAGACGCCATCTATCCAATAGGCAACTTCGTTTGAGCGTCCACCCCTGATATGGGTTTCACCAAACCCTCCCACGGTTATCCCCGCCTGAAGTTGGAGGATATCCCTGAACTCCTCTGCGGGTATGTTGGCGATCTGCTCAGAGGTAACTATGGCCGTGGATGATGTTAGATCGGGCCTGATTATCCTCCTTTCGGCGACCACTGTAATCACCTTGCCAATCTCCAGAACCGTGGATTCAAGCTTGAAATCAACCTCTGTGGTGAGGTCAATGGAAACCCTCACATTCTTAACCTCTGTAGGCTTATATCCCATCATTGAGGCCTTAAGGGTGTAGACCCCAGGCCGGACATTTAAGATCACAAAATACCCCTTCAGATCGGTGGCTGCCCCCAAAGTTGTCCCCTCCACAATCATATTTACCCCGGGCAAGGGTTCCCCCGTTTGGCTATCGGTAACCCTCCCGGAGATCTTCCCCGTTATCCCCGCCCACAAGGGAACGGAGCCAAGGGTTATGATCAAAAAAAGTAAGAAAGCAGAGAACTTCTTTATTCTTCTCATCTCCTCCTCCTCTTTTAGAGAAATAATAATAAATCGCGCCAAGGACGTCAACAGAAATATCTTCTCAACCACATTTTTTGTTATCAGATAGGGTAATCGATTGATTTTAACTATGCATACCAGAATTCTCAACGGCCTGAGAGTTCGAAGAAAATTCTAAAGTTCGGGGATTTAACCCGAATTATTTATAAATTTCAGCCCCGAAGGCACTAAATCACTAAGAATACAAAGCCAAAAAGTGGTTCGATATTTCGGGGCTTGGTGGCAAAGAGGGGCTATCGCCCTATCCCCTGAAGGAGGATGATGATCCATCTGCCCAAAACTCCACTAAAACAGACTATGCTCCCTCCTCTATGGCCGGTTCCTCCTCTACGAATGCTGGATTCTCGAACTTAGCATATTCGTCGATGAAGGCCAGCTTGACGCTTCCAGTGGGTCCATTGCGCTGTTTGCCGATTATTATCTCCGCCACCCCCTGTAGTGGATTTCCCTTTCTGTCCTGGAGGATGCCATAGATCTCCGGCCTGTAGATGAAGAGAACCAGATCGGCATCCTGTTCAATAGCCCCAGACTCCCTCAGATCGGACAATTGTGGTCGGTGCTCCTTCCCCCTTACCTCCACCTGGCGGGAAAGCTGGGAGAGGGCCACAACCGGCACATCCAACTCCTTGGCCAGACCCTTGAGGGAGCGACAGATGGTGGAGATCTCCTGCTGCCGGTTCTCCGCTCCCTTAGGGCCCTGCATAAGCTGGAGGTAGTCCAGGATCACCATCCCAATATTATGAGAGGACTTGAGCCTCCTGGCCTTGGCCCTCATCTCCAATACCCCTATAGCCGGGGTATCATCAATAAATAGGGGGGCCTCGGAGAGAGGACCTACGGCTATGGAGAGCCTGGGCCAGTCCCTGTTGGGCAACCTTCCGGTGCGGAGAAGGTGAGAGTCCACCCTGGCCTCCGAGCAAAGCATCCTCTGCACCAACTGGCTCTTAGACATCTCCAAGCTGAATACGGCTACCGGGAGCCTCTCTTTAATGGACACATATTGTGCTATGGAAAGGGAGAGGGCCGTCTTGCCCATTGAGGGACGGCCGGCGATGATCACCAGATCTGATTTTTGGAAGCCAGAGGTGAGGGAATCCAATTCCTTGAAGCCGGAGGGAATGCCGGTGACAAATCCTTCCCTCTTATGAAACTCCTCTATGGCCTCAAAGGTGTGGGGAAGAATCTCCCCTATATGAACAAATCCACCCCTCATCCGGCTCTCCGAGAGGTTGAATATCTGCTGTTCGGCCTTGTCCAGGAGGTTATCGGCCTCCACCTGAGGCTGATAGCATTCGGTGACTATCCCCGTGGCTACATCGGCCAACTTTCTTAAGGTGGCCTTCTCTAAGACGATGCGGGCGTAGTATTCCAGATTGGCAGCCGTTGGGGTGGACTCCAAAAGGTTCATCAAGTAGACCCTTCCCCCGGCCTCCTTCAATTTTCTTCTCTTCCTCAGCTCATGGGTAAGGGTGATCAGGTCTACTGGCTTATTCGCGTCATAGAGAGTGATTATAGCCTGGAAGATTTGCTGATGTTCCACTCTATAAAAGCAGCTCTCATCGAGTAGCACCACGGCCTTTCCTATGGCCTCTTTGCTCAGGAGCATAGCCCCCAGAACTGACTGTTCTGCCTCGACTGCCTGGGGAGGCAATCTCTCTCCACTTGGTTCAATCATTCAATCACCCCCTCTCCAACTGGGTACATAGAAGCTTCAGATCCTCCCAGGCCGGCCTCTTCAGATGGGGATTACGCAGCAGTGCAGCAGGATGGTAGGTAACCAAAAGTCTTCTACTCCTGAATGGATGCAAGAATCCCCTCAGCTCTCCCAGGCTTCGCCTGGTATCCAAAAGGGTCTGAGCAGCAATCCTGCCCAGGGCACAGATGACCAAGGGATCAATTATCTCTATCTGCTGATCCAAATAGGGACGGCAAAGTGCTACCTCGGAGGGAAGCGGATCCCGGTTGCCTGGTGGTCGACATTTGAGTATGTTTGCTATGTAAATATCCTCCCTCGTCAAGTCTATGGCCCCGAGCATCTTAGTGAGAAGCTGCCCAGCCCTTCCCACAAATGGCCGGCCAAGGCGGTCCTCATCTCCCCCGGGCGCCTCCCCCACAAAGATAATCTCGGCCTGGGGGTTCCCCTCCCCAAACACCAGGTTCTTCCTGGACTTAGCCAGCGGACACCTCTGACAATCCTTTATCCTCTCGTAAAACTCTTCCAATCTGCAACGAGAGGAGTCTTCCGGCTTGGGAGGGGGAAAAGGCGAGGAGAAATATACTTCCTTATAGCCCAGCTCCATCTGCTGGGTTATGTACCTCTGAAGAAGGCAGAGGGTCTCTTGGTCTACTTGAGAATCTCGGCTATCCGATCCCATATCCTTTCGGCTACCTCCAACTTGGGTAGTTTGGGCAAGGGCTCAGTCCTCCCATCCCTCCAGATCAGGGTGACCACATTTGACTCCACCTCAAAGCCTGCCCCCTCCTGAGTGGGGTCGTTAAGCACGATGAGGTCAAGGTTTTTCTCCTCCAGCTTCCTTTTGGCTCTGTCTAAGCTATTTCCTGTTTCTAAGGCAAAACCAACCAATATCTTATCTCCTTTTATCTCACCCATCTCTTTAAGTATATCCGGGGTGGGCTCAAGTTTTAAGCTGAGCTCTCCCCTACTTAGCTTCTTCTGATGCAGGCTCTGGGGCTTAAAATCGGCCACGGCGGCAGCCATCACCAGAATGTCCCCCTCCCTAAAGGTATCTTTCACCTTTTCCCTCATCTCCTGAGTTGTGCGCACCCGCTGGAGATTTACCCCAAAAGGGGGAGGAAGGATTGAGGGACCACTGATCAGGGTGACTTCACCTCCCCGCCAATTGGCCACCTGGGCCAGGCTATAGCCCATCCTCCCTGATGAACGGTTGGTTAAAACCCTCACTGGGTCCAAATCCTCCTCTGTCCTCCCAGCGGTGACCACCACCTTTTTGCCCAAGAGATTCCTTTTTGGATAAAGGACTTCTTTAATTTTTCCTATTATCTCTTCAATCTGTGCAAATCTACCTTTTCCAATCTTTCCTGAAGCTAGCTCTCCATAGCCCGGTCCAACGAAGTGAAATCCAAGTTCCATAAGCCTTTTGGAGTTGGACTGTAGAATGGGGTTCTCCCACATACCTGAATTCATTGCTGGACATACTATGATTGTGGCCTGGGAGGCTAAGGTTAAGGCGGTGAGAAGATCGCCAGCCAGTCCCAGGGAGAGCTTGGAGATGATGTCTGCCGTGGCCGGAGCGACAAGGACCAGTTCTCCCCATTGAGCAAGGCTTATGTGCTCAGGATCCCATCGCCCCTCCGGGCCAAAGAGGTTGGTATAAACAGGATTGCCGGAGAGGACCTGAAAGGTAAGGGGACTGACAAACTCCTGGGCGGCCTCGGTCATCACTACCTTCACCTCTGCTCCCCCCCTCTTCAGCTCACGCACCAGCTCTCCCGCCTTATAAGCGGCGATGCTGCCTGTAATACCAACTATTATTCGCTTGTTCTGTAAAGGATCCATTAGATCTTTCTTCTCCGCAGAATCTCATGGAGTTACCAAGCTACTATGAACTTGACGCCCTGCAGGCAGACCCTATAGGACGCAGATTAACGCAGATCCTTAGGATCTATAAAAATTGTCCTGCAAAATCTGAGTCCAAAATGGAAATTTCTATACTATTCAATTACCTTTCATTTTAACTTGTTAATTGCTAATTGACCATTGCCAATTGATAAGTCTGCGGGGTCTATTTAACATCAACCCTTCTCAAGGGTAAGCTCTAATCTTTCCTTGGGAATCTCCTCCTCAAATATTCCAGAACCTCATCCCCTCCCCCTTTTCTCATCCTCAAGATCTCCACCTCAGGGCGAGCCTTCACCATCTCCACAAAAGGGTGGTTCCCCCAATAAATCGTCCCCAGAAGTGGCTTGGGGGAGTCCAGGCATTTAATCACCACCTCCCTGAATTGAGGAGAGAGAAGCTCCATATTCCCCACCTCATCAATAACCAAAAGCTCGGCCTGCACTAAAGCCTTCTCTAAGGCCTTGACACCAATGAGATTCAGGTCCTTCAGGTTCACCCCATATCTTCCCACTCTGGGCCTGCCCTTTATCCCAATATGTGCCAGTATCCCCTCCCTTCCATCAAAGGTGACTATCTTAAACCCCTCTCTCCCCTTCCCCCTTATCTCCTGGGTATAGAAACCTCCGGTTGTCAGTTTCGTCCCAGCGATGAACCTTTGAATCACCGTAGTCTTTCCACACCCAGGCTGACCAGAGATAAACAGCTTTACTCCCCTCAATGCCTGAAATGTCTAACTCCGGTAAAGATCATAGCCAGCCCACATTCATCTGCGGCAGCTATCGCCTCCCCATCCCTCTTTGAGCCTCCAGGCTGGATTATGGCCTTCACCCCCGCTCTGGCCGCCTCATAAACCCCATCTCTCATTGGGAAGAAGGCATCTGAGGCTAAAACCGAGCCTTTAGCTCTCTCCCCTGCCTTGCGTGCTGAGATAATCACGGCATCCACCCTGCTCGGCTGGCCTGCCCCTATGCCCACCGTCTTTTTATCCTGAACCAGAACTATGGCATTCGATTTTATATGTTTCACCACCTGGAAGGCAAAGAGAAGCGAATTCATCTCTTCGGGAGTAGGTTTTCTCTTGGTGACCACCCGCAGATCGTCTATTGAGACGAACCTTAAGTCCTCATCCTGGAGGAGAACTCCTCCCCTGACAAATCTCAACTCTTCCCTTGGTCCTCTCTTCAACTCCCCACAGCGCAAGAACCTGCGGTTCTTCTTCTGTTTCAAAAGATTTAAAGCTTCAGATTCATAATCAGGGGCTAAGCAACACTCCACAAACCTGGTTTGGTCAATCAAGCGGGCAGTCTCCGGGTCAACCTTGCGGTTTAAGCCGATTACGGAGCCATAGGCGGATAATGGATCACATTCCAAGGCCTCCCGGTAGGCCTGGGCCAGGGTAGAGGACGATGCTGCACCACAGGGGCTGGCGTGTTTGAAGATGGCGACAAAGGGCTGCTCAAAGTCGAGAATCATCCCCAGGGCCACATCCAGATCTCTCAGGTTGTTAAAGGAGAGTGGCTTGCCAGAAAGCTTCTCCGAGGCTCCCAGACTCGTCCCTCCAGAAGTAGGATCCCGATAGAAACTCGCCTTCTGATGCGGGTTCTCCCCATATCTTAGCTCCTCAACCTTCTGGAAGTGCAGATCTAAGAAGGGCGGTGAATCACCTGCCAGATACCGATAGATCAGGCGGTCATACTCCTGAGTAAGGTGAAAGGCCTCCTGGGCCAGCTTGAGCCTGGTTTGGGGGGAGAGTTCCCCATTTTTTGCCTTTAGCTCTGAGAGGACCCCCCCATATTGGGCCGGGCTGGTGAGCACGGCCACTCCGTGGTAGTTCTTGGCCGCTGCCCTTACCGCAGAGGGACCACCAATATCAATAGCCTCTAATACTTCATCAAGGGAAACTTGAGGTCTTTGGCTTATTTCCTTAAAAGGATAAAAGTTACAGATAACCATATCAATTGGCCCAATCCCCCTCTCTTCCAGCTCCTTGAGATGCTCCTTGTCCGACCTGTCAGCCAATATACCTGCATAGACAATTGGGTGAAGGCTCTTCACCCTACCCCCAAGGATGGAGGGCCAACCAGTGAGTTCCTCCAGGTCCTTGACCCCTACTCCAGCCCTGCGGAGGGAATCGGCAGTTCCGCCTGTGGAGATTATCTCTACCCCTAAGCCCTTTAACCCCAAGGTGAACTCGGCTAACCCATCTTTGTTATAGACGGTTATAAAGGCCCTTTTTATCAATTTATTCCCCCTCCTGTTAGCCTGCTTAATGCCTCCTCATATCTTCCCCTAAGCTCCTCCACCAATTGAGCTGGAAGTTCAGGAGCCGGAGCCATTCCCTTCCATCCTATGGAACGAAGATACTCCCTTAGATACTCCTTGTCAAAGCTCTTCTGAGCCCTCCCTGGTTGGTATTCATCTTGAGGCCAATATCGTGAGGAGTCCGGGGAGAGGGCCTCATCTATCCAGAGGATTTCCCCATTCAGGAGGCCGAACTCAAATTTTGTGTCGGCCAAAATCAACCCCTTGGAGAGTGAATAGGCCAAGGCCTCCCGGTAGAGACGAAGGCTTGTTTGCTTGAGCATCTCTGCCCTCTCCTCCCCGATTAGCCCCACTAACTGAGAAAAGCTAATGTTCTGGTCATGGCCGCTGGTTGCTTTGGTGGTAGGGGTAAAGATTGGTTGGGGAAGCCGCTCAGCCTCCCTCAGACCATTGGGAAGCTTAACCCCGCAGATTCCCCCCCTTTCCCTGTATTCCCTCCAGCCCGATCCGGCCAGATAACCCCTCACAATGCACTCCACATCAATCCTTTTGGTCTTGGTCACCAGCATCGATCTTCCGGAGAGGATTTCCTCATATCCTTTCAAATGATTTGGATACTCCCTGATATTAGAGGCCAATAGATGATTTTTAATAATTTTTTTCAGGTATCTAAACCAAAAGAGGGAGAACTGGGTGAGGATCTTCCCCCTCCCGGGTATAGGGGTGGGAAGAACGGAGTCAAAGGCCGAGATCCTGTCTGTGGCCACAATCAATAACCTGGAACCAAGGTCAAAGATCTCCCTCACCTTTCCTCTGGCAAACCTCTTAAGGCCAGGGATCTTAACCTCTGTTAGGGAAACTTCCTCCAATTCTCACCCTCCTTCCCTCTACTTTTACCCTCCCCTCGGCAAAGAGCCCGATGGCTTCCGGGTAAAGCTTATGCTCAACCTCCAAGACCCTCTGGGAGAGGCTTTCGGCATCATCATTCTCCAATACGGGTATAGCCCTCTGCAGAACGATGGGGCCATGATCATACTTCTCATCAACTATATGCACGGTCACCCCGGTGAGCTTGACCCCATACTCAATCACTGCCTGGTGCACCCTTTGGCCGAACATCCCCTTTCCCCCAAAGGCGGGGAGAAGAGCAGGATGAATGTTCAGGATTCGATTCCTATAAGCACCAATCACTCTTGGACTGAGAAGCTTCATATATCCGGCCAAGCAAACCAACTCCACCTCCCTCTCCCCAAGAACCTTGAGGAGCTCTTGATCGAACTCCTCCGGGGCAATAAACTGTTTATGACTTAGATGGAGACCAAAGAGGCCCTCTTTCCTCGCCCTCCTCAGAGCCCCGGAGCCGCTGTTGTTGCTGATTACTGCCCTTATCTCGGCCTTAAGCCTCCCCTCCTCGATGGCATCGATTATGGCCTGAAGGTTTGTCCCCTCCCCTGAGGCCAGGACAGCTATCTTCAGAGGCTCACCCATTCCTCCCCTACTATACCAATTCTTCCCCTCAAAATCAAATCATTTTTCAGAAAAAATGAGGGGCCAGCAAACCCTCGCTGACCCCCCATTTCTGCTCTTCCTATTCTGCTATCTCCCTACTACTTATACCTAAATTAAGCCTTGAACACGAATTCCACGAATGGACGAATAGCACAAATCCTAATTTACAATTTCTATAACAATTCACGGGGACTCAGGGAACAGGGAAAATAGCAGAATTGAAGAGGTATTTTTCCTGTGCCGTCAGGGCTCCTAACCCAACAATTCTCATTATGGGAAAGGTTTCCTGACCTTGATTCATTACTTGTAGGGGTCGGATTCATCCGACCCGCTCTCATCTTTGCGGATTCGATAAATCGAACCCCTACGAGCGCAATCCCCTTCAGTTCTTCCACTTGTAACCTGTGGCTTGTCACTTGTGACTCCCTCACCACAGGAGAACCATCTTCTTGATCTGGCTGAACCCCCTAACCTTCAAAGGTCAGATCTGTAAGGAAGCGGACAGACCTGAAGGTTTGTCCCTACTTGAGCAAGATCATCTTTCTCGTCTGCACAAAATTACCAGCCTGAAGCCTATAAAAATAGATTCCGCTGGAGAATAAATTTGTATCCCATTTAACAGTCCTATGTCCAGCCTTCTGCTCGCCGTCTACCAGGGTAGCTACCTTTTGCCCCAGGACATTAAAAATATCGAACTTAACCCAACAATCCTTGGGTAGGGAGTATTTGATCGTGGTTATTGGATTGAAGGGATTGGGGTAATTGGGATAAAGAATAAAATCTTGTGGAGTGGTAGCAATCGGATGTGAAAGGACAATGGTAGTATCAAAGATGAACTCAAATCCTTTAATGATTATCTCTTGACTCCCAGATGGAGCTTGACCATTGAAGAGCCAAAAGTTAATTCTTGGGTTTTCATCGCCTGGTGGAGGGTTATCGCTACCAGTATAATACCAGGATTCAATTATATATTCATCGCATGGTGGAGTAGAGAAGTGACCATAAAGACTTTGAAATTCTATGCTGTCTTCGTCCCAAGTAAACATGTGAGTTGAACAAGTATCTGATTCTATTTTGAATCGATGTCTATTTCCCTCAACATACCAAGGATGAATTACATATTGAGCGGTGCTGTCTTCATCAGCTATTCCCCATCGTGAAAATTCAATATCTATCTCGCGATAATTGTTTTCAGGGGCACACTCATCCCAGGTGAATAGTCCAACAACAGTATTTTGATCAAGTGAATCTACTCTGCTTTGCACATAGAAAACATATTTTCTATATCCGAATGAAGTATCCGCTATGACTTCGGTGCAATACCACTTTCCACTTCTATAAGTGATTTTCATATGCAATTGGCCATCCTCGTCTACCCAGACATCGCTTGTATCATCTGAAAAGTAATTCGGGCCTGGACCAATTTTTGCCTCACACTGTTTAACTATCCAATTGTATCCTGAAAAGTTGATGATCCTGTTTCCTGGATGCCTACATTCTATCACATGTGGATAGACAAAAAGTTCATCAAGAAGAGTCTGTTCACCACTTCTCCTTGGGGCCCCTACTCCGTTTGGTAGTAGAAAAGCAGCAAACCTTTTTGCATACTTATCATTGCCTCCAGTTGTGACATCACAACACCAAGTACTATCATCTTCAATGATTGTTAATGGGTTTGCCCAGGTAGGTTTTGTCCACCATCCTCCTTCAACACAAATATACACAGCTACCTTGTGTTCAGATGGAGTGACACTCCATACTCGTCCACAGAGGTCATCAAGACTATTCCATCGAGGGATATAAGTGAATTCAATTCCTTCATTGTCTTGGGCCAAGACTGTCTTGGCCGGAAGCAAAAGTGACAACCCCCCAATCAGTAAAGCAATTGACAAACTTCTCATGATATAAACTCTCCTGTCTTTGATTTTTTGAGACTCAAACTTGACGATTGATTGTCTGTACAATCGCCTTGCACTCTTATTTTGATTTTTCTATTTTATATATCACCTCCTTTCCTTAGAATTATGAATTATCTCTCTACCACCTCCTTTCTGTAGCTTTTCCTTTAAAGCTGCGGGCTGAGTTCATCTCTATTTGAAGAACTGTCTGTTCGTTGTAAAGAACAATAATCACCAATATTATATTCGCAAATGTTTATCTATTTGTCAAGCCCTAAAACGTAAATTCAACCGAGGTGATTAATTAAACCCCAGGCCAAGGAAAGGATGGTAGAATAAACTAAGATCAACAGCTTACCAGAAGAGATGGTTGAGGAAATAATTTCTGACTTCCTCAACTATGGCGCACCAGGATGGAAACTTCCGCCCTTTCTCGATGATGAGGAAGGGTTTTTTAGCTTGAATTAGCAAAATTCTGTCCCTGAGCTGGTAGTTCAAACCTACCTTGGAGAGGATTTCTCGTTTTTTCTCCAAATTTCCCTTTATAAACTGAAATTTGGCTTGGTTAGCCAGCAAAAAGGTCCTCTTAGAGAGTTCAAACCAAGATTTGCCTCTCTGCTCAAAACCCTGGATTTTCGCCTTGAGGTCAACCTCCTCTTCTTGAAATTTCCTCTTCTGGGTAAGATATTCGTTGTCGGTCAGGAGGTCTCTTAGCCTGAGCCCGATGAGGTTGTCTAATTGATTCTGGCAGTGGGTAAGCCTCTTCTTCAGGTTTAGATGGGCCTTAGATTGAATCTGGGTTTCTTCATCCCTGAGCTTCTCTAATCTTTTTAGGGCCCAGTCCCTGAACCTGTTAGAGATGGTGATCCTCTCCAGCCAGGCCATTATCTGTGACTCCAATTCTGGTAGGCTTATGGGCTTTTGCCCACAGGATATGTTTCTTTTTCTTCGGGTGCAGCGATAATAGACATACCTGCGCCCTGAGGGTTTCCAATGTTCCTCGGCGGTGATTGCCGCCCCACACTCACCACACCTGATCAGCCCGGTGAAGGCGAATTGATGGGTCTTGGGTCTGGGCCTGTCTGGTGAGCCAAGGATTCGTTGCACTTTATCAAATTCTTCTTTGGTGATCATCGGTTGATGAGCTCCCTGGAAGAGTTCGCCCTGGCGTTGGATCACGCCATAGTAGAAGGGGTTGTGCAATATCTGATAAAGAGTGCTGGGGCCTATGGGCTTGTTTCCCAAACGACGGGTCTGTCGGGTACGCAGTCCCCACTGCCCGTTGGCTATCTTCAGAACCTGGGAGGGTGAATAGACCCCAGAGGCCACCAGCTTCCAGAGTTTACGCACCAGAGGGAATCGGTCCGGGTCCTTGGTGATGGTCCCAGTGGTCCTATCGTTGAGATAACCCAGAGGTGCAAGGCCAGGCAGCCAGCCCTGTCCCAGCTTGGCTCGGAGGCCCCTCTTCACATTGTCTGAGAGGTCGTCCACATACTTCTTGGCCATGCCGAACTCCAACTGCATCCAGAACTTGTCATTGCCGGTGTTTCTAAAGCTTCGTTGGGGGGTGGCTATCTCCTGAATCTTGCCTTCTTCCACAGCCCAGATGAGGGTGCCACCATCTACCGGGTTCCTGGCCAGCCGATCCAGCTTCCAACAGAGGATGCCATTGACCTTGCCCTTGTATAGCTTGTCCATCAGGGAGTTAAAGCCTGGTCGGCCAGGAGCCTTGGCTGATTTCGACTCGGAGATGATCTCGGCTATTTGCAGGTTGGATCTCCTGGCCCAATCCTTGAGCTCCTTGATCTGGGAGTCTATAGAAAGCACCTGTCTATCCTCGGATTCTGTGGATTTACGCACATAGATTATATACCTGGTTGTTTGATTCATAGGCTTGAGAGGTAAAGATAAGATATTGGGTAATCTTAGCTTAAGAAAAGGGGACTGTCAACCACGACAGCCCCCTAAGATTTGGTGGACAAATGCTTGGGTCTTTGTTCAGGCATCTCTGAGTGATCTGGTGGGATGCAGAGAATATAGAACAACCTGAGGAGACGGGCGCCCATCTCCCAGGCCTCTTCGTCGGAGATTGGCTTCCCGAACTCCTCGCAGTAGATCTGCTTTAATTCATCGATGTCGGATTGATTTAGTGGCATACTTCCAAGGTAGGATAGATTCAAAGCGGTGAATAGAAGGGGGAAATTGACTTTAGAAGCAACTTGGGCAGACGATCTTTGAAATGGCATCTGAACCCAAATAAAAAGAACCACCCCCTGAGATGTCTCAAGGGGTGATTCTTTATTATTGCGCTTTTTTCGGATGGAGCTACTTAAGGAGGATCATCTTCTTGGTCTGAGTGAAGTTTCCTGCCTGCAATCGGTAGAAATAGATGCCAGAGACCAACGGACTCGCATCCCACTTGGCAACCTTATAACCAGCCACCTGCTTCCCGTTAACTAGAGTCACAACTCTTTGACCTAGGATGTTGTAGATCTCCAGATTCACCCAGCAATCTTCTGGCAATGCATACTTGATCTCGGTAATGGGGTTGAAGGGATTGGGATAGTTCTGGAAAAGTGAGAATTTATCCGGTAACCCTGCCGTTCCCTGTTGATTGATCTGCTTGGGTGGTGGTGGTGAAGGTAGGTCACCCAACTCCAACTGAGCAATAGGGGTGAGAATGTCCTCAGGATAGGTTTGGACGAACTTCCTAAACATCTCTTTGGCTCCAGCATCATCCTTCAGACCATAGCGCAGAATCACCCCCATCTGGAAGAGAAGGCTTTTCTCCATCTCCTCATCTTGGAAATTCCCCCTCAGATATATGCACCTACCCAAAGCCTTCTGGTACTCCCCAGCCCTCTGTAGGTATGGCACACTCTGTTCTAAGGCATACCTTCTTAAATCAGTGTCGGGATATTCCCTGGCTACATTCTCTAAATAGGGAACTATCTGGGGTTCCTTCCCCCAATCCCTCCAACAGAGGATGATAAAGTGGAGAGCATATTGGGCATGCTGAGATTCAGGATAATGGGAGATCACATATTCAAAGGCTTGAATCGCCTCCTCATATAGCCTCTGTGACCTATACCATCCCCCCAGCCTGTTGTAATAGTCCGCAGGATTACTGCTTGAGTCAGGAGGGGAGCCGCCACCACCTTCCCCTGCCAGCAATTTTCCCCCACCAGGAGGCTCCTCCAACCAGGGCCACCATATCACTTCCCTATAGAATTTACTGGGGTCAGGGCCTTCTGGATCATTCCACCAGTTATACATGGCATAGACAGGTCTAAGTAACCTATTCGCATTAGCAATTTCATAAATACTGTTATCATAGATTGAATTGTTGCCAGGGAAATTGTAATTTCCGAGATTGGGATAGGAGCTGTTTTTGCACTCTACACCCTTCCAATTGCCGATGATATGGTTATAGCCAGGTAGAGGATACTTAGGAGGAACCGGATAGGCATAGAGGATAGGGGAGCTATTATGGGAACAAAGCAAGCCTTCAACGCTATTGCTATCCATCTGGCAGTACCCAAAGTTAGGTGAGGATTGGCCCCAGCAAACAACACCATGGCCATTGTTCTTAAAAAGGGACTGGCTAATGAAGGGGCTTGAAGCATAGAGGAGCAATCCAGGAGAGCTACTGCTATCAAACACATTACAGTCAATCTGAGGCTTACTTCCCCAGGGACTGTAAGAGTTCATGCAGTATATTCCGGTCATATTATTCCTAAATTCATTGTCGTGGATAATAGACCCTGTGGCGTTGACCTTAACCCCATAAGAACAGGATTGAATCAGGTTGTGATCAATATCTGGTGAGGAGTGATCGCAATAGATGCCGGTGTTAGCATAGAGAATCCTGGCATATCGGATCCTCGAATGATCGCTGGCTTGGCCGGGGAATTCTATCCCATACCAATCGTTCATCTGGGGATTGGATGCTGATGAGGTGAAGGTTATGGAGTCTGAAGCAGTTCCTTCAGCAGCCAGAAGACCTTCTACGGTCAATTTAGTGCCTGAGGCAAATTTGAGCGTAGTTCCTGGCTGGATGGTCAGGGCGCCCGAAGAGGCTATGGTAATGTCGCAGTGGATCGTATCTGTGCCTGACCATGTGTGATGAGTGGTCAAATATGCCCCTTGTCTTAACCTGAACAGCTTCCCCTGCCCCGGGCCTAAGGTGGTGGTGAAGTTTACCGTCCCGCTCTGGTTGAAAAGGACCGTCTCATCTCCGGAATACATCTCCTTGATGGTATAGCACTCTCCCTGAGAAAGCTGAAGGGTCGCCGTCACCGTCTGTGTCTCAGTGGAGAGGCAGCGGCGGTTGACCAACATAAAGTAGTCATAGAGGTCATCGTGAAAGAGGCCTACCTCCACATAGACCGAAGTGTCAGGAAACTGCTCACTAGTTATGGATGTAATGTAGCTTCCCGAAAGGGTGCTCACCTCATCCCAGGGACCGGCATCTACCCAGGTAAGCCCTTGAATAACCGGATTCAAGGAATCCAAGATAGCATTCATATCCCGCACCACATACCACTTGTAATTTGGCACAAAATGGCCGATCGTAGGATCAGAGGTAGGATTGCCTTCAGCATCTACTAAATCTACCAAACCGCCGAATCTTCCCCCCGCATTGCCAATGTACTTACGGTAATCTATTGTAGGATAGACAACATACACAATGCCCTTTGTCCCATAACACAAGGAAAGATAGATTTCAGCCTTGAGTTCATTTGGCGTGGGGTTTCTATATTGCTTTACCCCATAGTACCAATACTCAAAGGTCTGAATGAACATCCAGAAGGGTATGTCATCATTAGGATTGTCTGGATCGCCATTGGCGGCCAGGATGGCTGGCCTCATTCCCCAAATCAGCTTATCCCAGGATTTCTGAATGCTGTGGATCCCCACAGAGGCAGAATCGGTATTGGGATAGATAGTGTACCTATCAAAGAGAAGCTCATCTGGCTCAAGCGTCTGGATGAAATAGTTGAAGTCATCGACGAAATAAAAGGCACCATTGAGGGGCACAGTTCCAGCCTCCCTGGCCAGGCTGTCAACATACGTGTAGCTTCTAAGCATAGTAGGCCGAGGTTCATCCTTATACCAGTGGAAGTTGAGGGCCGGATTTATGTTGTGAATGGCAAGCAGGGAATCCTTGATCGTCTGGTCATAATAGCCTCCGCCGTTGTATTCAAATGCGTAATAGTAATAGACATCCCGGATGAATACATTGTCAATATACAGGTCCCTCTCATCCAGCCACTCAAGGATCAGATGGGTCTCGTAGCGTCTATCTTCAAGGATAACCCAATCAGGTAAAGTCAAATCTTCGTATGAGCCAGGGGACTGAAAATCATCTGCATAAATGGATTTAGTAACCACCTCTGTTTTAGCTACTCCGGTATCGGGTTCAAGGTAGAATAGTTGGGAATGTGGGCTATCCTCATCCGATTTACCAACCCACTCGCACCACATTTTGACCGTTGCCACCTCAGTATGCTGGGTGTTATCTCCCACCATCTTCATCCTGAAGGTTACATAATAGGGCCTACGCCTGCCCTGATCATATCTGAGAAAAGTCCCATCCAACAGAGGGCCAGCAGTGTCCTGGGCGACCAGGGCTCGGTAGACATAATGTCCGGGCTGGGGATCCGGGTCCCAATATTGGCCTCCGGTCGCAGGAGGATAGTCAAAGCGACTACCTTCTTCTATACCTACATCATACGTAGCCTCCTGCCCATCGGCGAAAAGCCAAACCGTTGCGGTATCTGGAGCGGGGGAATATGGGTCAGTCCAGGGGAAGTTATCATCGATTACCGGGGATAAGTTCTGATTGAATATCTTGACGCCAAATGAGTTGTTCAGGCTTATCTCATCTCCATAGGTGACATCCAGATTAATCCCACAGCTATCAATCTGCCCCCAGTAATTCTCAAAGTTTACATCACCAGGGTCTTCCCATTGGTACATATTCACGATTACATCTTGAAGCCAATAGGGGTCGGTAAAGATGACCTTGGGGAACCCCTCCAAGGTTTGCCCCCAAACCCCTGAGGCCCAAAAACAAACCAGCCCCAATAGGACAAAGGACAGGCCTAACTTTTTGAAATTTAACCGTCCCATTTTCACTTTCTCCTTTCTTTTAGCATTCAGCATTCAGCCGTCAGCTATCGGCTCTCGGTATTCGGTTTTCGGGATTCGCTTTGCCGATCTACGGGCCGCGAGCTACGGCTTTTTCACCTGATCAGCAAGAGTTTTCTGGTTTTCTGAGCCACACCTCCTTTCTGGGTTTGCACCCTCAATTGACAGAAGTAAACTCCACTCCCCACTTCTCTCCCCTCCTCATCCTTTCCATCCCAGGTTACCTCATATCTCCCTCCTTTTTGTAGTTTATCGACCAAAGTTTTTACCTCTTGCCCTAATAAGTTGTAGATCCTCAAAGTGACGGCGGACGGCCGACCGCGGACGGCGGACAGGGTGTAGCGGATCAGGGTGGTGGCATTGAAGGGATTGGGAAAGTTCTGCCGCAAACTCACCTCCCTGGGCAGCTCTAATCCTCCTTTCTCCTCCTGCACATAATTAAGCGTTGTATCTCCAGAGAAGACCATCACCCTCCCCTCACTGTTTTCATATGGCGGAGTATATAGCCCCGGTGCCCCAAAGAGGATGTCATCTATCCCATTCCCATTCACATCCCCTGCCCTGCCCACAGATTTGCCGCAACCCTCATAAGAACCAGAGAAACCGTTGAACCCTACATCGAGCTTCCCATCCATAATCCTGCCACCCAAGTAGACAAGTACAGCACCCAGGTCCCCAAACCCACTGGGATTGCCTGCTAACACATCAGCATAGCCATCTCTGTTGATATCACCAGCTTGGGGAAAGGGCCCCTGCGGTCCCCACCAAACATTGCCATCTTCTAAGATCACATCGGGAATGGTATCCACCTCCTGCCCACCATAAAAGATATAGGCTCTGTATATATAGCCTAACGAATCCCAATAACCACCTCCACAAATTATGTCTGCATATTCATCTCCATTCACATCACCAATGACGGATACTTCGGAGCTAATACGGTATGATAGATGCTCTTCATCAAGCACAAAGTCTGGGATAGTGTCCATCTCCTGACCCCCGAAATAAAGACGAAAATAATCCGGGGAAGGGGTACCTTTCATCCCTCCTATAACCACATCATCATAGCCATCACCATTAATATCACCACCTCCGGAGACACTAATACCTAAGCCAGAGCGAGCTGAATCCCCCACCACAGTCCAATCAGGGATGCTATCCATATCCGGGCCACCCAAAAAGATATAGACCTTGCCCTGCATGGTTTCATTGGGATAATTTACCGCTGACACGATAACATCATCATATCCATCACTGTTTACATCTCCTGCGGTTGAAAGAGAACAACCAAAACCATCAAGAAAGTTCTCACCAACCAGAATCACATTCGGAATGGTATCCAATAAGGGTCCACCAAAATAGATGTATATTACACCTGGCTCCTCGGCATAGTATCTGCTCACGTAGATCATGAAATCACCAGCTTCGTCACCATTAACATCTCCAGCATAACTCAATCGAGATGTAAGTATCTCATCATTGCCTCTACTCCTAAGAACCATATCCGGTATTGAATCCATCGGTGAGCCACCATAGTAGAGGTAGACTTTCTGGTCGCCACTTGCTCCAGCTATGATATCATCATATCCATCCCCATTCTGATCACCTATCCCAGCAACGCCATACCCGAGTCTGCTTCCAGCACTATCCCCCACCGCCTCAAGTAATTTCACTCCGCTATACTTTCCATGCTTCAGAAACTGTCCACGAGTAGATACCGAAATAGTCAGGAATGTGACGGCGAAGACTGGGATTATGTATTTAGGTTTCATTTAATCTCCCTCCTAAGAGGTGGTTGACCCTCTATCGCAAAGGTAACGCCCTCCTTGTGCTTATTATCTTTAGCCTATCACCATCCACAGCCCCGCTGTAGCCTGAGAGGTGGCTCATGGTCAAATATTGCATCAGCTTTAGATTGAGCATATCTCGTGGGTGTGGTTTTTTGGTGGCGTTACCTGTAGGTAACTGAAAGGCATAAGTGAAATGTGATCCGAACCAGCCTCTTTGATAGAGGATTAGCTACAGAGGGATGACGAGTAGCCAGTAGTAAGTGGCTTTAACCGCTGCATCCAGGTTAAGCAAACGTAACTCTGGCGAAGATAAGAGAGGGAAATGCAGGAGTACTTGTATTGGTAATCAAATGCAACTCAGGAAGCGCTTAGTCAAACCATTTTAGCTTCTGTTTCCACCAAACAAGAAAACCAATTGGCAATCCTCTGTCAAGGGAATTTTTATCCGTTTTGCAGAATAGAGATACCGGACTCTGAATCCCTGGGGCTTCCGTAGGAAACCCTGCCAAGCTTTGCTCGGTCGTATAAAGCTTCACTTCGTTGATCCAATAAGATCACCGTCTGCTGGCAATTAGATTCTTGTCTGCACAAAAGACAGGAGCCATCCGATTTCACGGATGGCTTTTTGTTTTTGGGTTATCCACAACCCAGATCACTTAGCTAAGAGCCAAAACGGATTTTGCCTTCCCAATTTTGTCTCCAGGGACAATTTCTTCCGTCTATTTTATCCTTTCTTCTCCTGTTACGATTGAAGTATGAATCTGAAACAGAAAGGGGGTGATAGAGAATGAAAAATCACTCCCAAAGAATCAAGCAGAAGACAATTAAACAGAAACAGATACTAAACAGGCTTTGGAAATATCGCAAGGAGCGAGGGCTAACACAGAGAGATGTAGCTTACATACTGGGGACAAAGAATTCTTCTCAGATCTCCCACTGGGAGAGAGGAGACAAGATCCCCGGGACCAGGAATATCTTGAAACTCTCTGCTCTGTATCAGCGGTTATCCAATGATCTTCTATGGGGATTCTATGAGAAGCTAAGGGAAGAAGTAATAGCCAGGAAGAAGAAATTAAAAAATCTAAAGATCAGACATGCTCAAACCCAAAGAAGTTGAGCAGGGCTTAGAAAAATAAGTCTAATATTATGCAAATCCAAATCAGGGATTTAAGAAATGGAGATTGGTATTGGATACATAAGCAAATAATCCAGGAGCATGCTCCTAAAATAAAAGCAGTGGGAGTTTTGGTTTACAGCTTTCTTGCTTGCCTTGTGGATAAAAGCCAGGCCTGTTTTCCCTCTCAAAAATACATGGCCGAGAAGCTTGGCTACTCACGGGCCACCATATCCGAAACCATCAGAGTCCTGGAAAGTTCTGGACTGATTAAGATAGAGAGACGAAGCAGGTATCATCTGGTCTACTCTCTGCTCAAGGTGAGATGTCAAAGGGAGTTTACACCTGAAACCAGATGTAAAGCAGAGGAAACTCAGATGTCAAATAGGGGAAACTCAGATGTAAACTATGGTGACACTAACGATAATACGTTAACAAGAATATATAATACCGATAATAACGATAGAATAAAAACAGGAACGGTCTTAAAAAAATTCAGACCTAAAAGCAAAGAAGAACTGTTAGCCTGGGATATTGCTCAATCTTTAGATGATGAAAAAAACCTGGGCCTCTACATCTCCTACTGTCGCAAGTATCCTGGGGATATAATCTGGAGGGCATTTGGAGAGACGAAAGAAATTTCAACAGAGAAAATCAAGAAGTCCAGAGGGGCCCTGTTTACCTATCTGGTTAAAAAGTATTCAAATAATAAGAAAAAGTTATGATCAAAGAACCCCCTAAAATCTTACTCTTAAGAAGCAGGCTCATCGGAAATGATGGGAGAAGCTATCAGAGGATGAGACAGACCATTTGGCTCTATCTCTATTTGGTGCTGCAGCTCAACCCTAAGACGGGAAGATTGGCCACCAAGGTATCAACCATAAGCCAGGATATGGGAATAAAACAAGAAACTATTAGAAGCTGGCTTGGCCATCTGAGGAGAAAGGGCTATGTGTCAGTGAAGAGGGATGGGGATTACTGGCTGATAACCGTAACCGGCTTGAAGCCAATCCCGGAAAGCTATCAGGCCAAAGCCTTGAAACCGGATGAGGTAGTCAATGTCGAAAAGCAGAGACTGGCCCAGAGGATAGCAAAGGAGTTTGAGGATGAGGGCAACCTGGGATATTATGAGGACCTCTGTGAGAGATACCCAGAACATTTAATTAACCGCGCCTTTTCTGAGGTGAAGAAAGTGCCTCAAGTAAAGATCAAAAAGTCGAGGGGCGCGCTATTTACATATCTTGTGAAAAAATATGCCAACAAAAAAGAAGAAAAATAATAAAAGGATTCTGTGCATTGACCCTGGCACCAGGGAGATGGGCATAGCCATCTTAGAAGATACAGAGCTCATCTATTATGGGGTGAAGACGCTGAAGAAGAAGAGGCCGACTTCGGTTCTCTTGCGGGAGACAAGGAGGATCATCTCCAGGCTGATTGATGACTATGGCCTCAAGACCCTGGTCATTGAGAAGACCTTCTTCAATCGCAACAAGAATGTCTCCAACCTCATTGTCATGGCTGAGGAGATAAAGGCCTTGGCTAAAAAGAGAAAACTGAAAGTGGTTGAATATGCCCCCAAGACAGTGCGTAAATCCGTCTGTCAGGACGGTAAGGCCACGAAGAGGGAAGTGGCCAAAGTAATCTCTTCCCGGTATCCAGAGCTAAACATATATCTGACCCAGGATCGCAAGTGGAAGGTGAAGTATTGGCAGAATTGCTTTGATGCAATAGCCTTGGGTCTCTGTTATCTATCTGAATAGCTTTCTCCCTCTTCCCCCTGGTCTCATGGTAGGCCAGGTTATGCTCTTCTTGCCAAGGGTGTAAGGTGCGGTCTGGCCAGAGGCAAGATCAGGTGGGGCTGCACCTGGGAAGAGGGATTGGTTATTGGACGATATGAGGCCATTGTGGGGTATAAAAAGTGCCCTTCGAAGTCCTATAAAGGACAAGCTAAGGTTAAAGTTGGTATGGTTATTTGGGAGAGAAGTTAAAAGCTGGCAGGGTTAATTGCCGGTATAAGTCTTAATGGTCTCAAGGAGCTCGTTTCTCTTGTCGCTAAACTTCGACTCTTCTTATTGGTATTCCACCTTTTGAATAGATGGCTTTAACCTCATTGAGATGACCGGTTTGAGTTGATATGATGATGCGGGCTTCAGCATGCGGGGCCAACCGAGGAATACCGAATTTCATCACGCTGTCAGGTGATACACGAGCCTGCCTCAATTTGGGGCGCCACATACTGCTGTCCTCGCGAATTGTCCTAGGAGCGGCGAGGATATTGACTTCTTGGTCTGACAGAATTTGATATGCCCAAATAGGTGAGTTGCTGACGATACTGAGTTCTATATTTTGGGTCTCCTTTCGTCCTTGATTATTCAAAATGAGACCTGATTCATGGCGAGAGAGTTTCTTATTGTCTTTTTCAAGTGGGAACATTTGATTTGGCCCGTAAAGAATAACTCTTGGTTTTTCTCTGGCATAATAGTTGTAACACGGTCCATACCAAAAAGGAATGGAAATAAATGCTATGATTATAGCTATTGCCTGCCATTTAAGAGTTTTCTTTCTTGTCTTTGATCTTGGCATAGAGAAGAGTCAGGATTTTCTTACTTCCTTTTTGGGTTTCTGAATAAGTTAATGATCTGCTCCTTGGTTGGGATTTGGGACAGTTTGTACAGATCGGGTAAGTTGCAGTAATCTTGGAAATAGCAGGTAAAGGTAATTCCGAGCAAGCGGGCTTAGCTTTGTAAGCACTTCGCCAGGAATTCCTCAATTTCCTCTCGGAATTTCCAACCCTTTCTCTTTGTATCAAAAAGAAGGGAGGCCATTGGATTGGCTCCACTAAGATGAGGGAGTATTAACAAATTGCAGCTAGGGCTCTCTCTTTCTCCTATAGGAAAATGAACCTTGATTGGTTCTGAATCTGCCCCTGACAGAGCTCTTTTTAACTCTTTCCAGAAGAAATCTCTCCAATCGAGTGACACATTAGCTTTCTTCAAAATCCAGATACTACCATGGTTACCTACGCATATAATTGTCTTAGGCAAAGTTCGTTTTATCTCTTCAGGTAACCAATGATCAGCACACGCACGTAAGTTGATCCCTTTGTGTTTTTCTTGACGGATATTTCCAAAACACTTTATGTAGTGGGTCCAGTATAGTTTCAAGTCTCTATCTGGAGGTACTCAAAAATAGATTGGAGTCTGTTTAAATGAATCCCACCTCTTTTGGAGATTGGAGGATCTATCGGGTACGCAGCAGGATGTAAGTTTTTTCTACCCCAACAGATAAGCTCTTTCTTGTCATCTTTTATGCCTTCACATAATTTTATATCGTAGAAAAGAGGCTTTCCGGGGAATGATATTTCCCCGGTTGGCTGTTCTGTAATGATGAGGGCATGAATCTGGGGCCCTTCATATCCCTTACTATCAAAGGTATTGTCCATTATTTCTCCTTTGTTTTTGTTTCTTTCTACGAGAGTGACCAAGCTTACATGATAGTTTGAAGACCAACAACTACCACCAGCTAAAATCGGTGGATTGGTAGGGATAACTAAAGCTATTTCTTAACTTCGGTGACCTTAAAATCTCCCTGGCAACTCTCCTGTTGACTGTCTTTTTTAAGGTTCTGTGCTTTGTTATCCATGAACTCGAGAAACTCGAATTACTAAAAACTAAGTACCAATTCCAATGAGGAGCCTATTTTTTGAGTATCCTTTTTAGGCTTTGAATAAATGTATAACCATCTACCCAATTTTGATTACGACTTTTGTCATTCCCAGAACCCTTTTCAATGTCAACATAGTCAACTTTGTATTTCTGGTTAGAGTGAACTAAGAGATACTCAAGAGCAGACTGGCGCTTATACTTCTTGTCCTTTAAAAATGCAGGTCGCTTGGTAAACCTTTCTTGGTCAGTTTTTTGCAAAATTTGTAATTCTTCAACTATGACCTCACAGAGGTTTTCGATGGTTCTGGCTGCATCACCTTCCAATCCTAAACCTATGAAGATTTTCTCTTGTTCGGTGGTGGCTTTTGCAACCAGATCAAAGAAATCAAGTTGATCGACATAGTAGCTTTCCCTCTCGCCTTTGGGAGGGAATTCTTCCTTGTAGTTCGAGACACCCTTGGATAATACACGCACCAGATAGTGGCTTGATCCAAACTCAGTCTCAAATTCTGATAATAAATCAGACCAAGTAATTATAGAATCAACTCCTTCTATCTGAGTGAATTTTTCTGATCCTCCATATATGAAACAATGATGAACGTATTGGATTTCGGTGTTCTGAAGAATGTCATTGATGGTTTTCTTCTGTAAATATATCTGGTGCTCAATAGCATTTTTCTGGATACGCTGGAAAAATTTAGCTTCGCCAACTATCAGGTATTTATCCATAAGCACAAGAGTAATATCAGGCACTGCGTATTCGTTATTCTCCGTAAAGTCCCTACCATACCAGAGTTCCGTTGAAAGTTGCACATTCTCGTAGTTAAAGTCAGCTTCCATAAATTCCTTGAGGTCAATATGCAACTTTCTATTGTTTCTGTCTTTAAACGGCAACTTGCCCGAATCGTCCTTTAGCAACGAGAGGAAGGTCTTGAGTCCTCCAAATTGGCTTTCCATAATCATCGAGGCCAGTACGGTTGCTGTCCAGTATTTTTCCGTGCGGTTGTTTTCGTCTAAACGTTTCATTGCTATTCCTCTCTTTCATTTTTGCCGCTTCCCCTTTGTTTGGTCTATTAGCTTATATAAGCACCAAAGTCTGGTCACGCCTCGGCTTCATGGCGTTGCCAGGGCCATTTAGCCTATCTTGTTTATATCCGACAGCGTTGCGATACTTCTTTGTAGAATAGAATTAAACCCAAAAATCAAAAAAAGCAAGGGTTTTTCCATTGCCTTTTGATTTCTTTACTTCATTTCGCCTATTTTGGGTGGCACGGCAAGGATCTCGGCCCCTTTAAGGCGATTTGGAATATCATTGAGCCAATGTTCTGCATCCTTGATAGGTCCCCGCACCAACAGCATATCATCGCTACCCGGTATAACTATAACTGCGTACCAATCTTTGTTCAATTCGCAGGGATCGTCTGGGGCTTTGCGGTAAACGTCGATCCCCCCGATCAGAGAACCAGAAGGCACATGTGGATCAGAGTGTGGGATCCCGGGGTCCTCACTTCCGCTCGCATAGACTGAATGCACGACGGTGGCTGGGATACTTCGTAACCACCTCGGAATGGCGTCATCAATTAACTGCACCGGTGCCCACTTACGCCTCATCACTGCCTGAAACTGGCAAAGCGGCATCTTTTTGATTCGCATCCACACTCTCCTTTCTATTCTCTGGAGTTTAAAGTTTTTCCCCTGACTTAGAAATAAATGGATTTTGCGGTCACTGTCAATTTATTTTCCCCCTTGCCTTTTGGTTTTTAGAAGAAAACTAATGGCCAAGGTGGTATAAAAACCCCCGCCTTCAACATAAAGATATTTTGCGGTTGTTGAAGGTGGGGTCGCCAGACTGCCAAAGCATTCGCTGCTTTGGTAATTAAATTCTAAGTGGGTTTTGAGAAGTTGTCAAAACAGCAAATCGGTGGCGATTTAGTATAACAACTTGGTGTGTCTGCGAAGTGTAAGGTATTAGGGCAAGCGAAATAAGCCGCAAAGCCTGTATCAGATGAAGTTGCAGCTTAGGGGGAATTTCTCAGAAAAATAGATGAGCCCCATGTTTCTCAAGGAATTCACGCTTGGATAATGTAATATAATCCTCAAACACGTCTTTCTTGTCTTCAGGCCAAAGAATCTTGTATCGCCTTACGAAGCCTATGACATGGTCATTGAAGGGCAACAAAAGTCTCATTTCAGCCAGAGATTTGAGCCCAGCGAGTGCCAGGTTGTCCGGAAGTGATTTTAGCGCCCTCTTAGCTGCAGGAGCACCGTACCATGCACCAGAATTAGCTTGATTTAGTAGGGCTTGAACATACCTTGCTTCCAGCTCTGTTGGGATAGCATCTTGTGCTTTGGGCACTGCAGGAGTTATTTCGTTCACTTCATTATATTGATCTTGTTCCATGGTGGCAACAATATCTGTAAAGAATGCTATGCGAAGTCTTTCATCAGTCCCTTTGAGTAATTCCGTAGGTACAGAAGATAGGAATTTAGCCTTAGTAGAAGCTTGGCTCGATAGAGTTACTTTTCGCAAGATCTGTTCAAGAATCAATATCGCCTTTTCATCATACGTTCCACTTGAGAGGATGGCCATCAAGGAATCTCCGGCGGAATCTTGCTCAAAGGCTTCAACAAGTTTGTCCAAGACGTACGCCTGATCTTGTTCACTTAACAGCTGTAGTTTGAGGGCCAAAGGTTCTAATGGAGTACCCGGCTTTTTGGCAGCATTGAGTATTGACTTGGCATCAGATGTAGGCGTATATGAGATAGTTGGAATTGTCTTAGGAATTTCTTTGGCTGACATACTGTGTAATCTTCCGGCGATTACTTGAGCCTGGAGAACGCCGCTTTCGACTAAGGAATAGAGTTGATCACGTCTTGCTTTCAGTTCCTCTGGCGTGAATTTGTTACCTTTAGGGTGTTTAGAATCGTATGCGCCTATCTCTTGATGGCAATCAAAGCAGAGGGGGATCCCATTGTCGTCATCATTACCGCCCTCGGCTTCTTGGATGATATGAGCTGCTTCAATGTTAGTTCCACACTGTTTAAAACAGAGGCAGCATATACGAGCGCAGCGAACAAACATTCTTGCTTTGGTATTCTTATCAAAAGGCATTTGAAACCCATCCTGGATTTACCATCGCTTCAATCCTTACCACTCAAAACTCAGATCGGAATGTTTGACTGTTTCATTTCGTTTCAATATAATCTCGCCTACCACCTAAATCTCGATGGTTTACCTGCTAATAACCCTTCAACACTAATATCTTCATCTAGATCTTCCCAGTGAATGCCCTGCCCTCCACCAATCAACCGGAACTTAGCTCCCTTCGGTCGCTAACTTCTCCATAGGGTCTCACCGACCCTCTGGCGCTCCGCAATCCTGCGCTTGCTCGGATTGCTCCGCTGTCACCCTTGAAGGGGGCATACCCCCTTCAAACAACCCCCGACATTTCGGAATTTTTTAGAAATTCCGAAATGTCCAACTATTACGCTCTTCTTGGGTTGAATGCAAAAGCCTGGGGAACCGGGCAAGCGGAACAGAAATGCTTCGTCCATCACTTAGATCAACGCTTAAGGTGTCTTCTGTTACAGTAACACTTTGTGCAGTAGGCATTTGTATTTCAACCGCCAAAGTATTCATTCCAACCCTCTAAGGTGGCAGAAGCCCTCTTCCGCCACCTTCTCCTTTGCCGTCAGAACAGGGGTTCTGACGGCTCAGGAAGATAACACCCCATCGTCTCAGTGGTAATTTGGCTGGGAGCGGCGGCTACTTATCTTCTTCTCCCCCCCTTTCCATCTGCTCACAAAGCTCAGCTCATTCCCTTCTCTCCCCACCTCTATCTCCGCTCCGTCAACTACATCACCGTCAAGTATCCCCTCAGCCAAGGGATCCTCAATGAGCCTCCTGATCACCCTCTTCAGTGGCCTGGCGCCAAACGAGGGATCATAACCCTTCTCCGCCAGAAGCTCCTTTGCTTCCTTGGTCAGTTTAAAGGTAAGCCTCTTCTGTTTGAGTCTCTGATTGAACTCCTGGATAAGGATATCCACTATCTTCATCATATCCTTTCTGCTAAGGGAATGGAAGACGATTACCTCATCCAATCTGTTGAGAAGCTCAGGATTGAAGGTCTTCTTCAACTCCTCCAGTAACCTCTCCTTCATCTGCTCGTAGACGGCTCCCTCTCCTGTTTTCTGGAAACCCATAGACTTCCCCTTCTCTATCTCCCTGGCCCCCATATTGGATGTCATTATCACCACCGTATCCTTGAAGCTCACCTTCCGACCAAAGCTATCGGTAAGGGTCCCCTCGTCGAGTATCTGCAGAAGGAGATTGAAGACATCTGGATGTGCCTTCTCGATCTCATCAAGCAGAACCACTGAGTAGGGTTTCCTCCTTACCTTTTCGGTAAGCTGCCCGCCTTCCTCATAGCCCACATACCCAGGAGGGGCCCCAATGAGTCTGGAGATGGCAAACTTCTCCATATATTCAGACATATCAATCCTCACCAGGGCATCGGGGTCCTCAAAAAGGAACTCGGCTAAGGCCCTGGCCAGCTCTGTCTTACCAACCCCGGTGGGTCCCAGGAAGACAAAAGAGCCTATGGGGCGATTGGGAGCCTTCAATCCAACCCTCGTCCTCCTTATGGCCCGAGAGATGGCCCTTATGGCCTCATCCTGTCCCACTATCCTCCTGTGTAGCTCCTCCTCCATCCTGAGAAGCTTCTGGGATTCGCTCTCCTCCAAGCGTTGGATTGGAATGTCGGTCATCTTGGAGATAACCTCGGCAATGTCGGCGGCGGTTAAGAGGACCTTGTTCTCCTTCCGCTCCTTCTCCCAGTCCTGCATAGCCTTCTCTAACTTCTGGCCCAGTTTTCTCAGCTTATCCCTCAGCTCGGCAGCCCTCTCAAACTCCTGATTTTTGACTGCCTCCTGTTTTCTGCCCTCCACCTTGGCCATCTCCCCCTCTATCTTCACGATGGATGAGGGTTTGATCAGGGAGTTGAGATGCGCCCTGGAACCCGCCTCATCGATGACATCGATGGCCTTATCGGGTTGATACCTCCCGGAGATATACCTGTCGGAGAGCTGAACTGCCGCCTCCACAGCATCCTCACTGATCACTACCTTGTGATGCTCCTCATACTTGGTCTTCAGTCCCCTGATGATCTCCACCGTCTGCTCATAGGTAGTGGGGTCCACCATCACCGGCTGAAACCTTCGCTCCAAGGCCCCGTCCTTTTCGATATGTTTCCTGTATTCATCCAAGGTGGTGGCACCTATACATTGTAGCTCTCCCCGGGAGAGAGCGGGCTTGAATATGTTGGAGGCATCCAGTGAACCCTCTGCACCTCCTGCTCCCACGATGGTGTGCAGCTCATCTATGAAGAGGATGACATTGGCGCTATTTTTTATCTCGTTTATCACCGCCTTGATCCTCTCCTCAAACTGGCCGCGATACTTGGTTCCGGCAACCAGGGCGGCCAGATCCAGGGTTACCACCCTCTTCTCGCTCAGGATCTGGGGCACCTCACCGGTCACAATCCTCTGAGCCAAACCCTCCACTATAGCGGTCTTACCCACACCTGGCTCCCCAATGAGAGCTGGGTTGTTCTTTTTTCTCCTGCTCAAAATCTGGGTCACCCTTTGGATCTCCTTCTGACGGCCAATTATGGGGTCAATCTTTCCCTTCCTGGCTAGATCGGTGAGATCTCGGCCAAAGTGATCCAGGGCTGGTGTTTTGCTCTTTCTGCCAGGGGCACCGGCTGCGGCCTCGCCAGAGGAGATCTTCCTCAGTTCCTCAAAGACGATTTGATAGTCCACATCATACATAGCAAGTATCTGGGAGGCCACACTCTTTGGATCCTTGAGGATGGCCAGAAGTAGGTGCTCAGTCCCCACATTCTTAGAATTGGTAAGCCTGGCCTCTTGAGCAGCGATCTCCAGCACCCTTCTCGCCCGGGGGGTAAATGGTATCTGGCCAATGGTCAGGGTCCCTCCGGTAGCAGCCACTGCCTCCTCAATGGATTGCTTTAACTCGTCCAACTCCAAATCCAGGTTTAAAAGGATGGAAATAGCCATCCCTTCCCCCTCCCTGATTATCCCTAAGAGGAGGTGTTCAGTGCCTATATAATCATGCCTTAATCTTCCTGCCTCCTCTCTGGCGAACTGAATTACCCTTTTCACCCTCTCACTGAACATTCCATCCATCTTGCTCTCCTTTAGATAGTTTTTCCCTCACCAGGGTAGCTCTCTCCACATCCCTTTCCGGAGCATCAATCACCAGATTTAGGTTCTTCTGCAGGTGGGCAGGTTGGGTCAACAGAAGCAATTGGTTAATGGTCAGAAGGGAAACAGAACCTATTACCCCCATTCCCAACCCCAACCTGAGGGCAGAGAGAAGATTCATCACCTCCTGAGAGGTGAGAACTCGCGCATTTCGCAGTATCCCATAGGCCCGCCAGATCTTGTCCTCGATCTGATCCCGGGCATCTTTAATTAAGGTCTCCCTTGCTTTCTCCTCATAGGCGATGACCTGCCTGGTAATCCTCTCTAAATTCTCTATGATCTCTTCCTCGGATCTCCCCAAAGTAGTCTGATTCGATATCTGGAAGAGGTTTCCTAAAACATTGGTCCCCTCCCCATAGAAACCCCTGACCACGAACCCTACCTGGGAGACCCCTTTGAGGACCTTGTTTATGTTGTTGGTCAATACCAGCCCGGGAAGGTGGATAAGGACCGAGGCCCTAAGACCTGTGCCGGTATTGGTGGGACAGGCGGTGAGAAAACCGAATCTCTCAGAGAAGGAGAATTCCATCCCTTGGCTGAGTTGGTCATCTGCACGGTCAGCTATCTCCCAGGCAGAATTGGGCTGAAACCCCGACTGGATAACCTGAATGCGGAGGTGATCCTCCTCATTGACCATTATGCTCACCACCTCACCCTCACCCACAAAGAGTCCCTCAATTCCCCCATCTCGGCCAAACCCAGGGGAAGTCAGATGCCTCTCCACCAAAAAATCCTTGTCCAGATCAGAGAGGTCATCCATAGGGAGAAAGAGACCTTTTTTAGAAGGCCAGAAATCCCCCACCCCATCTCGCACGGCTCCCAAGACCTGGGTCAACTGTTCCTTGCTGGCATAATGGACGAAGGGGAGTCCCTTCAGGTTGCGCGCTAACCTCACCCGACTGGAAAGGACAAGATCGGAATGAGGACCACTCCCATCAAGCCAGGTGGCCAGCTTCTGCTTCAAATCATCTAAAGTGGGCATTTAACCCCGGATTATGTGTTAGGAAACCACGAGATTATCACAAAGTATTCAAAATAAAGAACTCACAAAAATTAAGTTTAAACCCCTCTTTCACCTAAAAGGTGAAAGCCTAGATTCTTGCAAATTCTTACATAAATCTATGAAAATCCGTGTTCACCCTGTTAAATAATTTAGAAATAAACGTCATCGCATTCTCAAGATGGTTTTTATTTAACGGGGTTCATCTGCGGTTTATGCATATTTTGGGTTAACTGCTTTTGCTCAAATCCTTTATCATATCCCTGAGCTCGGCTGCCCTCTCAAACTCCTCACTCTCTATAGCCTTGCGCAGATTGTCCCTCAGCTTCCTCACTTCCCTCTTTAGCTCCATCTTTAAGCTCAGTTGAGGGGGTGACTTTCCCACATGCTGGTTGCTTCCATGGATCCTGCGCAGGAGATCCTTCAATTGCGAGGAGAAGGTCTCATAGCAGACCCCACAGCCAAGCTTCCCGGTTTTCTCGAATTCGGCAAAGCTATGGCCGCATCCCGGGCAGAGTATTTCAACCCCTTTTCCCTCCACTTTCTCAGGTTCTTTCTTGGTCATTCCGGCAAAAAGGTCACCCAGGGAGAAGGAGATGTTGCTTATCGCCTCCTTCAATCCTCTCTTCTCCGCACATTTTCGGCAGAGGTGGAGGACCGTTTTTTTGTCATTTACTATCTGGGTAAACTTTATGGTGGCTGGATTCTTCCCACAGTCGTCGCAAAGCATCAACCCTTCTCCTCAGTCAAAACTCCATCCTTTAACCTGTAAACCCTGTCGGCCCTAAAGGCCAATTCCTCATCATGGGTGACTATGACGAAGACCTGACTCCGGCTACTATTTAGCTCCCAGATCAGGTTGTGCAACTCCTCGCTGCTCTTCTTATCCAAGTTCCCAGAAGGCTCATCAGCCAAAACCAGCTTTGGCTGGTTAGCCAGGGCCCTGGCTACAGCCAGCCTCTGCTGTTCGCCACCGGAGAGTTGGTTGGGGAACTGTTCAGAATGTTCCCTCAGATTTACCTGCTCCAGGAGCTCATATGCTCTCTTTTTGGCCTGCGATAGGGGAAAGCCCGCTATCAATTGGGGAATGGCGACATTCTCCCAGGCAGAGAACTCGGGCAAGAGGTGGTGAAACTGAAAGACAAAACCTAATTTCCTGCTCCTGAACTCTGCCAACCTTCTCCCATTCAAGCCCAGAACATTCTCCCCATCGATCTCGATCTTCCCCTGATCTGGCCGATCTAAAGTTCCCAATATGTGCAGAAGGGTGCTCTTTCCTGCCCCGGATGCTCCCACCACCGAGGCAATCTCCCCCTCCTTTACCTCCATCTCCGCTCCCTTGAGAACGGGGAGAAATCCACTTCCGGAGGGAAAACCCTTAAATATGCCTTTTGCCCTTATGGTCACCCCAACTCCTCCTCACTAACCACTTTCATACAAGGATAGGTGGAGAAATACAACTCCTGTAGCGAAAGATAAGTAGCAACGGAGCTGTGGTATAGATCCCCTCGCCCTTGTCATTCTTAATTCTACATTCTTCATTCTAAATCAGTACCTGATTGCCTCCACCGGAACCAGCTTGGCTGCCTTGTAGGCCGGATAGAGGGAGGCCAAGGTGCATATCAATATGGAAGCCAGGGCCACCAGAACGAAATCTAAAGGATGCATATCAATGGGCAGGGAACTGATAAAATAGATCTGGGAGGGCAAGGAGACAATTCTAAAGGTCTCCTGAGCCCAACAGAGCGCATATCCGATGCCACTCCCCAAAATGGCCCCCACCACCCCCACAACCAGGCCTTCAGTTAGGAAGATGTGCCTTATTCCCTTTGGGGTAGCCCCCATTGATTTCAAGATCCCTATCTCCCTGGTCTTCTCCATCACCACCATTATCAGGGTGCTGATGATGTTGAAGGCAGCCACCAAGATTATCAGGCAGAGAATGAGGAACATAGACCACTTCTCAATTTTCATCCAACCAAAGAGATTCTTGTGCAGATGCATCCAATCCACTGCATAATAGGGATAGCCGAGATGGCGGTCCAACTCATTGGCAACCTTCCCCGCCTGATAGTAGTCTCTGATCTTTACCTCGAGCCCGCTTACCCTATCCCCCAAATTAAAAAGTTTTTGCGCTTTGTCAAGGGAAATTAGGGCCAATTGGGAGTCATATTCATACATCCCGGTTTCGAAGATTCCGATGACCTCGAACTTGGTGACCTTGGGGAGGGAGAGACCTGGATCTAACTCCTCCTTTCCCAGGCTGAAGAGGTTTACCCTATCTCCTATGGATACCCCTAACTCCTCTGCCAGATCTGAGCCCAGGCAGATTCCTTCCTTTAGATCAAAGTCACCGGACTTGATGTTCTCCCCTATTCTGGTAACCTTAACCTCCATTTTCGGAAGGATCCCCCTCACGGCGATACCATCGCTTGCCGTGGCAGAGGCAATTGCCGCCTTGGCAAAGACAAATGGGGAAGCGGCCACCACATCCTTCAGCTCTTCGGTCTGAGAGATAACCTTTGGGTAATCTATCATCCCCCCTTCCTCCATAGAGAAGACAGTGATATGGGAGGTAGTCCCGATGATCCGAGAACGGACCTCAGTCTCGAAGCCATTCATCACCGAGAGCACGATCACCAAGGCCGCCACCCCCACCAATACCCCACCCACGGAGATCAGGGTGATAATGGAGATAAACTTTGACCTCTTCCTGGCCGTAAGATACCTTTTAGCAATAAAAAGCTCGTAGGACATCCAATTCACCTATGTGGAATTTGGCTCCCTTCGTTCGTTAATTTCCCCTTGAGTTCCACCCCCATAGACCCAGCTCTACTTCAAGACTACCATTTTCTTTGTATCAGAAAACCTACCTGCTCTCAACCGGTAAAAATAGATGCCGCTGGAAACGGGGATCCCACCTTCACTCGTACCATCCCAGAAGATGGTTTTATAACCTGGCTTTTGGAAACCATCAACCAAAGTGGCAACCTTCTGGCCTAAGATGTTATAGATCTCCAGCTTCACATAACTCCCCTTGGGCAGGGAGTAGCCAATCCTGGTTATAGGATTAAAGGGATTGGGGTAGTTTTGGGAAAGGGAGTAGAATCTGGGAACGCCTGGCCTATTGCCACCAAATTCATCCCCTACCCCTGTTACCCCCTCTAACCAATCTAATACCCCCTTCATTACCGCTACCCTCTTCTCAAAGGGCTCGATCCCCTCAAATCCAAAGGCGAAGAATACCAACCTATAAGTGTCTGTGTCAACTCCAATGGCTCCAGTTCCACTCGACCTTATATTCTTAGCTCCCTCGTCAGTAGTGGGGTCATATTCAAATACAGGGAAGGCTAAAGAATGGGGAGTGATTGCCCCGCTGAAGGGTTGAGTTTGTGGATTAAGATCAATCTCAAGCCCATCTGTTACGGGGTTTCCAGGGGTACCCTTCAGATGGTAACTTCTGATAAAGGAGCTAAGGGAATCAGCGTATAGATAGTCAGAACAAAAGTTGGTGTTAGAGATCTCATACTGGATAAAACGTCCTGAGAGAAAAAGCTTCCCCCCATTATCCAGGTATCCTTTAAGGAGATCCCTCTCGGCTTCAGATAGGGTATTGACTGCCTGCCCTCCGGTAAACCAGATAACATTACTATAATTCATCAAACTCTCTTCAGGGACAGATTCATCAGTATCTACAAACTGCCTGTAGAATGCTCCTATACTATCTAAAACTTGACTATAATATATTGAGCTTCCACGCCCTCCATCGTCTACTACAAGAAGGATTTGGGGTTCGCCAATTTCTAAGCCAAACTTTATGTCCTTGATGAAAAAACTGTCGTTAGCGGTTATGTGCAAGTGACAACAGGCCAAATGAGATGTTGATAAGCTGTCCACAATGAACCTGAATGGTTCACCAAGGTTAGCCCCAAGGGAACCTGCGGGAATATCTTGAAATTCCCCATAATTGTCTACAAAAGTGACAAATGAGTCTATTGTGCTTATTGTCGTTGTAATCCCAACTGCGTCTTCTTTTCCAACATTTTTCAATATCAGATACAGGTTACAGGTTTCCCCTGGGTCTGCCCTGCCGTTATTGTTACCTCCAACATCCTCTACAGTGTTAGAAATGTGTGAGAGGACAGGATTCACTACCGTCATACTGAAGTAAGATTTCCATCTATCCTCATCTTCGCTCTTTACATCTAAGAGGAAGAGAACCCTGTGGCTGTCCGGACAAAATGGAGAAACAGAAAGAACAAAGTCATCTAAACCTTCGGCTATACTATGCCCGGGGAGATTCCAATAAAAAGCTGTGCTATCAGAAATATAAATAAAAGTGTCACTGGAGTGTATACTTGCCGATACATCCCTATGTTCAATCGCATCGCAATTCTCCAAGGTTAAGTTGAGTTCTATTGTCTCTCTACTGTTAACCCGACCATTGTCATTCCCGCTGCTTTCTCCTGATCTGTCATCATCTACTCTAAAGGAAGAAAGGAGAATACCCCTTTTTTGTAACATTATCGTTGGGTCGCCAAGCAAGGTCATCCCATAAAACCATTGTCTGGAGACTTCCCCATTGATAGCGAACCACTCCTTAAAAGACTCCCCCAATGATTTGCCCTGGGAAAGGGGAGTATAAAAATCCCCGAAATACAACATACTTCCTGTTTTAGTGCTTCCTATTGCCCCTAAGCCATAAGTTGGAGAGAATATATACCAGCCTCCCATATAATTCTTCTCTACATATCTACAGTTGGAACAGGCAAAAAGGTTATAAAATATAGCTACAGGATCTATGGTGACAATATCCCGATACCCTACTACACCACCTCCCCAACCTTCACCTATTTTAAAATGATGAGAAAACGGTGAAGAATGGCAATGAAGTTGGACCGATCCATAACCATCAGTTAGCCTCCTCTTGTAATCTTCTGCTATTGTGATATCACCTTTAGCTACCAGACTTCTTTGGTCATAAAGCGCGCTTAGATCATTATCCCATTCCTCAGCCCAGGGTTCCCAGTCATCGTCTACATAAAGCAGAGCTTTCCTTTCAATAGGAAAATTGCCAAGTTTGAACTCGTGATTTTTCCTGAAGTAATTATTCACCAACTCAGCTTCCGAATCTCCCGAATAAACGAGAGGAGAAAAGGTCAAGCGACCTATCCAAATCTCTGGTTCTACATTTCCACTATGCTCATCAAACATCCCATCACTGTCTGAATCAGCCCATATGCCGTCCAAATCCATATAGTAGAGATCAATGGGAAACTCCTCATATTCCCTCCCTTCTCCCCAGTCCTCATACATTTGATACCAAGGAATGGGAAAGTCTCCCACTAACACACAGCCATTTAACCCTTCCGCGAAATGATCTTGAAGAAAAGCCCTGAGATCGGTTGGAGTTCCACCTGATGTTGTATATAACCTTACCTGATAACCATCTTCCCCCAAATCCTGTATGTATTGGGCAATGGATGATTCAACCTCTGCATATAAGGACGAATTGATCATAATAAAGATTAACAAAGAATCATCTTTATTCGAAGTGGTTATCTTCTCTAATTTAACCTCAAAGGGCAGAGTTGTTTTGGGATGTAACCTATAATATTCTTGGTAGGATATAGGCTCTCTACCAGAAGAATCAACCCATCTGGTAACCGGAACATCCTCTATTTCGTATGCGAAAAGGGAACTCATAAGAATTAGCCCAGTTACTAAGACCAATGCAAACTCAATCCTTCTTTTAAACATCGCGATCTCCTTTTTTATTGACTTAGGAAGTCTTTTTCCCTCATCGTAGAAGTATCATCTTCCTGGCTCTGGTAAACTTGCCGGTCTTTAACCTACAAAAATAGACCCCACTGGAGACATCTTTGCCAGAATTATCCCTCCCATCCCACAAAACCCGGTAATCACCAGTAGGCTGCTCCTGATCCACCAGTGTTCTTACCTCCTGCCCGAGGATGTTGTAGATCTTAAGGGTGATGTGGTACGGTCTCCTCTCTATATCTCTATCTGGAATGGAGTAACGAACCATGGTGCTTACATTAAATGGATTAGGATAATTTTGGTAGAGCTCAAAAACTTTAGGAATCACTGATCGGGGATCATAATCCTCTACCCCCTCTAATCCGGAGTAGACCTCGATTTCATCGAAATTGGCATAAGTAGCGTCTGCCAAAAAACCCAGATAGTGCCAGCATATAGAATCTGGCATAGAAACACCTATGTTTCGATAATTAGAAACAAGATAATGTCCGCCAGGACCGGGGTGGATCACCCAATTGGCTGGTTCCTCTTCTCCTTCTGGCCAGACCTTAAAGTAGATCTGCGCTGGTTGCTGGTTTACCGTATCTGATTGGCCCATCTTGAAGTAATACCAGCGATTTATCTCCAGATCAAAAGGGCGAAAAGCAAAATAAGGACAGTTAATAAACCTATCGGAAAGAAATAATCCTCTTTTACCACAGTCGTAAGGCGAGTAATAACACTCAATATTACGTCCATAGCAAAACCCGACCATGGAAATAAGGAAATGAGGATTAGAATTAAGGAAAAATTCTGTAACTTTAATCTTTACCTGAGCAGTAAAGGCCACTGGTGGAGGATCGTAACCATTAGCGAACGTCATCCCTAGCAACGAACTGTCTCCACTCCAATGCCGATAAACTTTGGTGCTTCTATCTGTCACCACTTTCCAAGTACCATTCCAAGTGCTATCCCAAGCTGTCCATTCCCATCCCTAGCAGGCCCTCCTATGGTATCGTGTTCAAAATCATCAAACCAGAGAAGCTGTGCTTTGGCTAAGAAGGGGAAAAAAAGAACAAACAAAGCTCCAACTATTATTACTTTAAACTCCCTCATTTGAACTTACCTCCTCACTTCTAAGGCTTTACCTCAGCAAGACCATCTTTCTAATCTGACTAAGACTACCACATCTTAAGCGGCAAAGATATATCCCACTGGCCACCTCCTTTCCCTGGCTATCCTTTCCATCCCAGACAACCACATAATTGCGGGGGTCTTGCTCTTCATTCACTAATGTCCTCACCTCCTCTCCCAAGATGTTGTAAACCTTAAGAGTAACCGCCGACCGCGGACGGCCGACAGCCGACAATTGGTAGCGGATAAGGGTGGCGGAGTTAAACGGATTGGGGTAGTTCTGGAATAAGGTAAAATCCTTGGGCAGACCAAGATCATCATCCCCTGGTTCATCCACTTTATCCCAATCCCAGGTGACAACCTTAGCATAGATGTCCCATCCCTTGGACCGGCGAGCATCCTGCCAAGTAAAGGTGATCCGAGCATTGGTGAGGGCTACTGATGGATACTCTTGATCTGGATTGGCGACATCTGGCCTCTGATTAACCAGGTAGTTTGTTCCCAGTGTGTCACCCGAACTGCTATATCGCTGAGCATAGATGTCTTGGTCACCGTTACGATCATCTTGCCAACAGATGACGAAATCACCATCCCCATCCATTGCCATCCTAGGCCAGTATTGAGAACTTGAGTCAACATCATCGGTCACCCTGAAATTTGCGCCCAGTGTATCGCCTAAGCTGTTATACCGCTGGGCATAGATGTCCCAGTCACCATTGCGTCCATCTTGCCAACAGACGACAAAATTACCATCCGCATCCATTGCCATCCAAGGATACCACTTATAACCTGTCTCGACATCATCATCGTTCACCCTGAAATTTGAGCCCAGGGTATCACCCGAACTGCTATACCGCTGGGCATAGATGTGCTCTTTACCACCGTTGCGGCTATCCTCCCAACAGATGACGAAATCACCATCCGCATCCATTGCTATCGAGGAAAACCATTGTTTACCTGTCTCGACATCGTTCACCCGGAAATTTGTGCCCAATGTATCACCTGAACTGCTATACCGCTGGGCATAGACGTTCACATACGGATCCATAACACCCTGACTTTTACCCAAAACAGCAGAAGGACTACCGTTCCAGCCGAGGGGATGAGTGTTCCAACAGATGACGAAATCACCATCCGCATCCATTGCTATCGAGGGGAAGGATTGATAACTTACCCCGACATCGTCGTTCACCCTGAAATTTGCACCCAGTGTGTCACCTGAACTGCTATACCGCTGGGCATAGATGTCCCCTAAATCACCGGGACGACAACCTTTCCAACAGATGACAAAGTCGCCAGCCGCATCCATTGCTATCGAGGGAAGCGACCCGCCCCTATCGCTCACCCTGAAATTTGCACCCAATGCGTCACCCGAATTGCTATACCGCTGGGCATAGATGCCACAGTCATTGTTGCGACAACCACTCCAACAAATGACGAAATTGCCTAATGCGTCCATAGCAACAACAGGACAACTCCAAAGACTTCCACTTATGGTATCATCGTTGACCAGAAAGTCATCCTTGATAATACCCGAATTTATGCTCACCTGCTCTGGTTTTAACACTCTCCCCTTTGGCAGGGATATGGCCACTCGATGATTTCGGGCCCTCTCAAACCTATCGTGAGGAAAATCTCTACCCCTGTCCACCGGCGAAAACTGACCGTTCTCTACATCAATCTCCCACCTTCTAACCTCAGGGCCAAATCGCTGCCACTGGGCAGAACAGAAATTCACTGCTCCCAGAGAAAGCAGAAGCCCAACAAGTAAAAAGAGAAAACTTACCTTGCGCATTTTTTCCACCCCCCAGTGGTTAAAGTCACCATTAATCGGACAGACCTGAAGATCTGTCCCTACAAGCATAACAAGGACTCCGATTTATTTGAGTCCAAGGAATCTCTGTGCGTTCAAGGCTCCTGCCCTTGACGGCAATCACCTCAAGATTACCATCTTCCTGGTTTTCTCCACCTTTAACCTTTGACCCTCTACTTTTAACCTGCAGAAATAAACCCCACTGGAGACATCTTTGCCAGAATTATTCCTCCCATCCCACAATACCTGGTAATTACCAGCAGGTTGCTCCTCCTCCACTAAGGTCTTAACCTCCTGGCCAAGGATGTTGTAGACCCGGAGGGTGACGGCCGACGGCTGACCGCGGACGGCCGACAGGTGGTAGCGGATGAGGGTGGTGGAGTTAAATGGATTGGGGTAGTTCTGGAAGAGGGTGTATCCAAGAGGGATGGGCTTAATCCTCTCGCTCTCTTTAACCTCAGTGGGCACCCCAAACCATCCCAAGATGTTGTTTAAAAGCCTTGTCCTGGCCTCTAAACTCTGAGGGGGGGGGTTTGAAGTAATGGCCTCAAAGCCAAAACCAAAATAGACCAGCCGGTAGGAACCCTCATACCTTATGGCTGCAGGCTCAGGGGAGGGAAGATAGTTGAAAATAGTTGTGGCATCAGCTAAGGGGATGATGACATC
>DAOVCL010000120.1 GCA_030670005.1 Candidatus Zixiibacteriota bacterium
TTCGTATTATTAAACAGAGTGAAGTGAGGTCCAAACTTGCAGTTCTCATACAGGGAAGAGGATGATGTAACCATTGTGGAGCCCCAGGGGAAGATAATGGGTGGTCCAGATGCCAGACTTCTCCACGAGAGGCTATACGAACTTATTGATCAGGGTAAAAAGAAAGTAGTGATTGACCTTTTCAGGGTGAACTGGATGAATAGCTCAGGGTTAGGCATATTGATCGGCAGCCTGATTAGCTTGAGGAACAAGGGGGGAAATCTGAAGTTGGCCCGGGCAACTGAAAGGATAAGAAACCTCCTGCAGGTCACAAAACTCGACACTGTGTTTGATAGCTATGACACGGTAGAGAAAGCTATAGGAAGCTTCATTTAAGAGACATGAAACGAACTTAGCTCCCTTCGGTCGCTAACTTCCCATAGGGTCTTTCGACCCTTCCCGATCTAAATCGGGACTCGGATTGCTCCACTGTCATGATTGAATCCCGCACTCATGCATAAGTGCGGCACTTCAAACAACCCCAGACATTTCGAAATTTCTTAGAAATTCCGAAATGTCGAGTTACTACTTGGAGCACATTATAGTTTGCACATTGGTATTTCAAGTGTCATTGCGAGGAGTCCCGAAAGCTTTCGGGATGACGAAGCAATCTGTTAGTTTCAATCCCCATTTAGTGTTCGTCCCGATTTCATCGGGACTCGCAATGAAGTGTAATCTATTTTACGCTCCCAGTAGTAGTTCTCTTCCCAGGGTAGGTCTAAGGCCTACCCTTTTTGGTATATCCCTTAACGAAGGAAGGATAGATGCCCCTAAAAGTTCAGAAGACAGAGGATGGTCTTAGTCATCAAGGTCATCTTCAACCTTCCCATCTCTGGCCTCTCATCAAAGCAGGTAGACAACTCAACTCCACCCTGGATTTTGAGGAGCTTCTCTCCATCACAGCAAGGTTAACCAGAGAGCTAATAGGGGTTGAAGCCTGTTCGCTCCTCTTGCTGGATAAAAGGAGAGAGGAGCTCTTCTTCCAGATCCTCTCCAATCAGAGGGTAAAAGAGCAAGAGGCAATTAGGCTGAGAGTGGGCGAGGGGATTGCCGGTTGGGTGGCTCAAGAGGGGAGAGCGAAAATGGTGAACCAACCGGAGGAGGACCCCCAATTTTCCCCTGAAAAGGAGGGAGCGATCTCACAGGGGGCCCTTTTCGCCCCTTTAAGGGGAAGAAGAGAGGTCTTGGGCGTCTTGGAGGCAATCAACCCACTTGATGGCAGACCATTCACTTACGAAAGCTTAGCCCTTCTCTCAGCCTTTGCCGAGCAGGTAGGGATTGCCATTGAGAACTCTCGCCTCTATAATCAGGCAAGGAGGGAGATGATAGAGAAGTCCACCCTCTGTGAGATAGGGAAAAAGGTCACCTCTTCCCTAAAATTGAGCGAGGTCCTGGAGTTGATAATCGATTCCCTGCGTAAGGTGGTGGACTACGATGCCGCAGGGATTTACCTTATTGATCCAGATAATCAGCAGATCAGGAGGGAAATGACCAAAGGTTACCGCCCAGATATGGAGGATAAGGTGAGGTTAAAGGTGGGGGAGGGGGTTATGGGGTGGGTGGCAAAAACGGGGAAGGGAGAGATCGTCCCAGATGTCTCCCAAGATCCTCGCTATGTAATGGCTAAAGAGAACACCAAATCGGAGTTAGCAGCGCCCCTGATGAGCAAAAGAAAGGTTATTGGGGTCTTTAACTTAGAGAGCGAAAGGCTAAACGCCTATGATGAGGAGGATCTTCTGCTTCTCACCGCCTTTGCCAGTCAGGCAGCGGTGGCTGTGGAAAACGCCCTCCTCCACGAGGAGGTAACCCAGAAGAAGCTACTGGATAAGGATCTGGCCTTAGCCAGGCAGATTCAACGCAGCTTTCTGCCAAAGTTCCGCCCGCGAATACCGGGTTTTGATATCTCTGGTATAAATCTTCCTTCCCAACAGGTGGGGGGAGACTACTACGATTTCATCCATATAGCCGATGGGCAGTTGGGGTTAGTGGTAGGGGATGTCTCTGGAAAGGGGATTTCGGCTTCCCTAATAATGGCCAGCTTCCGGGCCAGCCTTATCGCCGAGATAAGAAACAACTATGCCATAGGCAAGATCTTGAAGAAGGTAAACAATCTCCTCTATGAGAGCACAGAAGAGGACAAGTTTGTCTCTGCCATCTACGGGGTTCTGGATACGGGGAAAAGGGTCTTTACCTATGCCAACGCTGGACACAATCCACCTATTCTCTTTAGAAGAGGAGGGGAGATAAAATACCTGGAGACAGGCGGTATAGTTTTGGGGTGGCTCTACAACTCGGTCTATCAGGAGGATAGAATTAAGCTGGCCCCCGGAGACATCTTGGTGATGTACACCGATGGGGTGACAGAGGCGATCAATCAACAGGGAGAGGAGTTCGGGGTTAATAGATTACTGGAGATCATCAAGGGAAACATTAGTTTGACAGCGAGGGCTCTTCGGCTGAAGATAGTAGAAGAGGTGAGGAGTTTTGCCCCCTCTCAAGGGGATGACCTCACTCTGGTAGTGGTAAAGGCAGAATAAAGGGGGGCGACTGCAATGCAGGCGGGCTTGGCTGAAGAAAAATTCCCTTAAGGCCAACGGCGAAGTTACAGCTCAAAAAAGAGAACTTTCCCAGGAGGGAAAATTGTCAAAGGAGGGTGGAAAGAAGATAGTTTTGACCCTCTCTCATTCTCCTTCGGCGGTGAAAAAGGCCGATGAGATCACTGAGAGGGTGGCCAGCCAGATGGGCTTTGATCCCAAATCGGTCGATGAGATTGCCATTTCGGCGACTGAGGCGGTGAACAACGCCATCGAACATGGCCAGGGCAAGATCTTCCTCTCCCTCTCCCCCTCCCAGGATAGGTTGACAATAGAGGTATGGGATGAGGGCCGTGGCTTTAATCCCCAGGAGCTCAGGGATCCCTCGAGCCCCCAGAATATAATGAAGACCAGAGGAAGGGGGATCTTCATTATGCGCTCCCTGATGGACGAGGTAAAGATTAGATTTAGGCCGGGGACCAGGGTGACCTTAGTCAAATATATGAGGAGATGAACTATGTCTACCTACCAGGTCATCGCCATTATTGGGTTCCTCCTGGGGGGCACGGTCCTTCTCCTCATCGGGCTGGTCATCTGGAGAGTCAACCCCAGAAGGAAGGAGAATGGGGTCACCGGTCTGATGCTCTGCTTTGCCAGCCTTGGCCCACTTATGGGGGGAATAGGCCTTATCCTGGACAAGTTAAATCCAGGAGGGATAGCTCTCTATGCCCCATTTCTGGCAAACTTCTTCTACATCTGGGAGTTCTTTTTCCCCTTCCTCCTCCTCTTTGCCCTGGTCTTCCCTCAGGAGAACCCCTTCTATCTCAAACACCCCTGGATAAAATATCTCATATTCCTTCCTCATACCTTCCACTTCTTCTTCATTACCACCTTCTCCGAGTGGGGGAAGCTAATACCTCATTCCCTCTTGGAGGCCCTCTCTGACCGGTTTGGTCCCTTCTCTTCCCCCTTCAATTTTCTGGTCAAATTTACTGGGATAACTTTTTCCCTCCTCTTCAAGTTTCACATTAAGTTCTTCTCCTCCATAAACCTGGTTTACTTCCTCTTGGGGATGTGGCTTCTCCACCGAGGCTATAGGGAGATAAAGAACCCCAAGCTAAGGAGAGGGATGGGCCTGCTTGTCTATGGAATAAGGTCAGGCGTAGGGCTTTATGCCGCGGCCTATATCCTGCCGGTTCTCCTTCCCCTGCATATCCCTGGTGACCTCAAGCTCTTTTTGGCCCTGCTGGCCGTGATAGTGGGGAGTGGAGCTGTTGCCTGGGCAGTTACCCGGCATCAACTCCTGGATGTAGAGGCCATTGTCAGACAGAGTTTAGTCTACTTCTTCACTATTGGGTTTTTTATTCTCGTCTACCTCCTGATGATAAGAAGGTTAAGTCAGGCGCTCTCTCTTTCTTTGGGTAGGGATCTCCCTCTTTTCGATGTGGCCTTTATTATCCTGGCTATCCTTATCTTCCGCCCCCTTATGGAGAGGATAGAAAGGATGATGGAAAGGGTCAGTGTTAAGGAAGGAGGAGATTACCGCACCCTGCTCAGGACGCTGAGCAGTGAGATCGTCTCCCTGTTGGACTTTGACGGCCTATGGAGGAGACTGGAAAATACCCTGAAAAATGGACTTATGGTTCAAGGGGTCTTCCTGGTGATCAGGGACAGGGGAGATGGGGAGTTTCTGGTTGATTGGGGAAGGGGGAAGGCTAAGATAGATTTGGGTGATAGCGCGATGAGGGAGTTGGCAGAAAGGGGAGGGCCCATCTTGGCAGAGGAGTTTATGGAGAACCTGCCTGAGGGGGAAACTTTCCAACCGGACTTTAAACCCTACCTTCTCTTTCCCCTCTTGAGGGGGGAGGAGTTTATAGGTTTCTTTGGCTTGGGGGAGAAGGTGCGGGGATTTCGCTATACCTATGATGAGATCACCCTGCTTGGCTTTCTCTCCAACCAACTGGCCGTGGCCTTAGTGAACTCCAAACTCTATGCGGAGGCCTTAGAGAAGAGAAGGTTGGACGACGAGATGGCTCTGGCCCGCCAAATCCAGGACTCTCTTCTCCCCTCGTCCCCCCCTCATCTCCCAGGTATGGAGATATCTGTGGAGACCAGGCCCTGTAGACAGGTAGGAGGGGATTACTTTGATTTTCTCACCACCAAGAGGGGAGATCTGGGAATCGCCATAGGTGATGTATCGGGAAAGGGCATGCCCGCTGCCCTGCTTATGTCCTCACTTCAGGCCTCCCTGCGAGCGGAGGTGGAGAATGGCCATCCCATCCAGGAGACGATAAGGTTGGTTAATTCCCTTCTCTTCAAAAGCACCACTCCAGAGAAGTTTGTCACCCTTTTCTACGGGGAGCTTGATCCCCAGCAAAGGACCCTCTCCTACTGCAACGCCGGCCACAACTATCCACTTCTCGTGCACTCCACCGGCAGGGTGGAGAAATTGGAAAAGGGGGGAACCATCTTAGGGGCCTTCCCCGATGTTAAATATGAGGTCGGTAGAACTCAACTCTCCTGGGGTGACCTTCTCATCCTCTATACCGACGGGGTGACAGAGGCCCTAAACCAGGGGGAAGAGGAGTATGGTGAGGAGAGGTTGCTCACTTCAGTGATACGCTACAGGGGTTTAAGCCCCCAAAGAATAAAAGAGAATATCCTCAGTGCGGTAAAAGAGTTTAGCGACCCCGCTCCTCCCTATGATGATTTGACCATAATGGTTTTAAAGATCAGTGAATAGCCCCCGAGAATGATAACTCCGAAAGGTTGATATGAATTTTGGTCCCGCCCCGAGGTTGAATGGTTTTTGTTCTTGATGTAAGATAGCTCGGCAAAAAGTTTGTATTTTTTCAACTACTTTAATCAATACATACTATTCGCTTCAAATTATCAAGCACTTTCTGCACCACCGTCCCTATAAGTCCTGGGGATCATTGAGGTCTGGTGGGCCTGGATCCGGGGTGATGAACCTCCCCACTCCAGGATTATAATACCTGGCACCAAAGTAGTAGAGGCCAAGGCCTGTCTCTGAGTCAAGTTCCTTGCCCGTGAACTTGTGGGTGTTGGCCACCGAGCCTGTCTCTTGGCTTATCCTCCCAAAGGGATAGTAGTGGTACCTTTCCAACGCATCTCCAGAGCTGTTGGTGATGACCACAGGTGAGCCAAGGGGGTCTAAGTGGTAGTAGTAGACCTCACCATCTCCGGTTAGCATGGCCAGATGCCTGCCATTGGCATAGATGTATTTGGTGGTAGTGGTAGTGTCCGCGGATCTTGTAGCCAGAGGAATATTTTCCTCCTCATAATTATCAGGTGCAGTATAATCTGAACCGTCTATCCATTCTGTGAAGGATTTCGGGGGACACCATACTAATTTATGTTTTTGGTTTTCTGCCTGGCTTTTTGGGCTTTAAACTGAGATTAAGCATACTTTCCAATTGTTCAATAAATGCTATGCTGCCAAGTGGCCAGCCGGTCCTTTCATGTTTGCGCATCTCTTGTTGCTCTTCAGATGTTATCTTTTCCGAAAGAAAATCTGACCAGTCTTCTTTAACCATCGACATTTCGGCATTTCTAAGAAAGTCCGAAATGGCGGGGGATGTTTGAAGGGGGTAGGCTCCCTTCAAGGGTGACAGCGGAGCAATTCGAGTTGGCGGAGGATTGCGGAGCGCCAGAGGGGCGAAAGCCCCTATGGAGAAATTAGCGACTGAAGGGAGCTAAGTTCAAAGTAGTGGCTCTACATTAACCAGCTTGTCATTCTTTCGTCCGATATGGGATTTCGCACTGCTCCAGGACCATCTGTCAGCTCTATCCGCTAGCCCGGCCCGTACCGGATTGTTCTCAATATATCT
>DAOVCL010000087.1 GCA_030670005.1 Candidatus Zixiibacteriota bacterium
CCTTAGACCCAAGGAAATGATAAAGGAGAAAAGACAGAGACCTCCCACTAAGCCAAAGAGAAAGAGATAGGAGGAGATGTTAATCATCCATCCGCCCAAGGCCGAGAAGAAAACAGTCGGTGAGATTATAGTATTCATAAATCCCACATAGGTGGACCTCTCTTCCGGAGGAGCTATCTCCAGGAGATAGTTGCTATAGCCGATATTCAGGCCGCTTCTGGTAGCCCCCAGGAAAAAGAAGACCGAATGGAAGATAATCGGCGAAGGAGGAAAGATAATGACCAAAAGCGGGGAGAGCAAACCTGAGATAGAGGCAAGGCTGAGAACTAACCTATTACTCCCTTTGTTGCTTAATCTTCCCCAAATTACATTAGAGGAGATCAATCCCACCATCTCACAGCAGATGTATGTCCCGATTAACTTACTCTGCCCCCCCAGAATCCCTTGGGCATAAAGGACATAGAAGGGCATCCCCAGAAGATATGAGCCTAATAATGTCCTCACCAAGAAGAAACGGCGATAGTTCTTATCCCTTTTGAATATCTTGGGACCTTTGAGAAGTGAATCCCTAAAGTTACTCCTCTCCCCTTGCAGCCACGGTTCCCTTACAAAACAGAAGAGAAGGAGGGCAAGGGTTATGGAGATAAAGGCAAAAGTGAAGATGAGGCCAAAGTTGGCTGGATACGATAGTCGGGCCATTATCCTCGTTACCACCCATCCCCCTCCTACCCCTAAAAGGCCACCGAAGAATATCCTCATTCCAAAGAATGATCCTCTCCTCTGGAGGGGGATCGTCTTTCCCACGATCTCCATAAAGGGAACACCGGCTATCCCTCCGGCTATAGCATAGAGGGAAAAAAGGCAAAAAAAGAGCGGAAGCATAAGCTCCTTCTGACCACCGAAGAGGAAGATGGTAACGGTCAACCCACCAAAGAACAAACTCCTTAAGGCGGCCATCCTGATATAGAGGGGAAGCTTTCGCCCCTTGTGTCCCACCAGTCCGGCCACAAACATCTGGGGAAGGGACCAGGCTGCAAACTCTAAATTGGAGGATAGGCCAATTAGAACCTTCGAGGAGGTCAGTTGGGAGAGGAAAGCAGGAAGGACGGACGAACCCCTGATAAAGGCCGAAGCCAGGTTGTATAAGACCCCATTTAAGACCCCTAAGGTGAAGTTTCTCCGATAGCTGTCCATGGAAGGAAAAGAAAGACCAAATTCTTCCCCTGTCAACTACTTTTCTCCCAAATAGCGTGGATTCCCAGGAGTATCAATAAGGTTATACTACCTTATTTTCTCGAAGTGGAAAGCGGGAAGCCACCAGGTAACCTTGCAGGGTCCTTAGTCAGACCTACGAAAAATTTTCCTTGACAAGGAGGAAGGGATCTGTTATTTTGCATTAAACTAAGGGTGAGAGGTCTAATGGATAACTTTCCGAGGATAACAATTTCCCTTATCATTATGAAAGGAACCGCATATTTTCAGGGGAGGAGTCTATCCATTGCTGAGAGTTAGCCAATGACTATTTATGTGACCAACCTGGCCGTGGGTGCCTCCAAGCCCACGGCTTTTTTTATTTTATCAAGCTTTTAAAAGGAGAGTCCGGATAATGAACTCGGCTATTAGGTGTATAGAGATAACCAAGTTCTTCTATGAGAAGAGGTCTGGTTCTGGGTCGAAAGGAGGCTTGCTTGGTTGGGGCGGGAAAAAGAGGAGGTTGACTGCAGTGGACTCCCTTGATCTTGAGGTGAAAAGGGGGGAGATATTCGGGATCGTAGGCCCCAATGGATCTGGAAAGTCTACCCTGGTGAGGCTTATCTCTACGCTACTTCTGCCAGATAAAGGCCAGATAGAGGTCTTCGGGCTGGATGTGGTTAAGGAGAAATTTCAAGTGAGGAAGATGATAAATAGGGTCTCGGTGGATGCTGCCTTTTTCAAAAAGCTCTCCTGTTGGGAGAACCTGAGCTATGCGGCCCGACTGTATGGGGTTCCCATAAAGGAGGCCAAAGGGAGGGCGATAGAGATCTTGAAGACATTCGGTTTCCAGGAGGGGAAGATAAATCAACCGATGGAGAATCTCTCCCGGGGGATGCAGCAGATGGTGGCCATTGCCCGGGCATTCTTCACCTCCCCAGTGCTTCTGCTTCTGGATGAGCCCACCACTGGCCTGGATCCAAAATCGAAGAGACAGGTGCAGGAGTTTGTATTAAAGGTGAGGGAAGGCCATAACTCCACGGTCCTACTCACCACCCATGATATGGATGAGGCGGATAGAATATGTGATCGGTTGGCCATAATTGACCAGGGCAGGTTTGTGGCCTTAGATACCCCTGAGAACCTAAAGCTTATGGTTAAAGGGGAGAGAGAAGAGGTGAGTTTAGAGGAGGTCTTTATGGAACTTACCGGAAAGGGTTGGGAGGAGGAGTGATGGGCCAGGTAATTTCTGAATTGAAATCCTGTTATGCCTTTGTGGAGAGGAATTTCAACTTAGTGAAGAGGTATCTGGGTTGGGAGATCGTCTTCATGGTCTACAACATCGTCAATGCCCTGACCATCGGCTTTATCGGGGTAACCCAGGGGAGGGAGAGGGTGCTCTATCTGGTTGTGGGGGCAATGATCTGGGGCTTCCTCTCCATCCTCTTCCATGAGGTGAGCGAATCGGTCTCCTGGGAGAGATGGGAGGGAACTATCGAATACACCTTTATGGCGCCTGTGCACAGGTTTACCCATCTGGGGGGTATGTGTGTCTATGCCATTGGCTATGGGATAATCAGGTCGGTGGTGTTGCTGTTCGTTGTCGCCCTCTTCTTCAATCTCAGCCTGCAAAATGCTAACTTTGCCGCCGCCTTAGTGATTCTGATGGTCTCCAGCCTCTCCTTCATAGGTTTGGGGTTAATCGCTGCCGTGCTCCCCCTGATGTCCCCAGAGAAGGGTTCCCAGGCGACCCATATCTTTCAAGCCCTCCTCCTTCTGGTCTCTGGCGTCTATTATGAGATAAGCGTCCTCCCCAGATGGATTCGTCCCCTTTCAGTTGTCTCCCCGGCCACCTATACCCTGAGGGCAATGAGGGCCGCCCTTTTAGAGGGAAGACCTCTGGGGCAGATGGGGAACACTCTTTTGCTCCTCTTAGTTATCGGCCTTCTGCTCATACCCTTAGGGCTCTTCATATTTAATTTGGCCGAGATCTACGCCAAAAAGAGGGGGAAGTTGAAGAGGAGTGGGTAGGTCAAATGACGATCCCTTTGTCTGTTATTGCGAGGTTTGCCCTGAGTATGGCGGCTTTGGCCTATGGGCAGCCGATGGATTGGGGGCAGAAGGGTTATGGCCCTCAGAGGAGAGAGTCGGATTTGAGAGGGGTGCCCACAGCTTTCTCTGAAGGTAAGGGCAATAGCTTGGATGTGCGTTGCGTCGATCGGTAGCCGTTTGGACCTTCTTATGCCGTTGTAGTTCAAGGTGATTACGCCTATCTTGGCGTAGACGGAGGGATATACATCCTAAACATCTCAGATCCCACATCACCGTCCAAAGTTTCCGAGATTATCACCCCAGGGATGGTGAAGGGTCTCTTTTTTGACAACTCGTGGCTCTATATCGCAGATTACGAGGCTGGTTTAAGGGTGATCAATGTGACTGATCCGGCTAACCCCTATGAGGTAGGCTACTACGATACTCCAGACTTTGCAGAAGATGTATATGTCTTGGGTTCTTATGCCCATGTCGCAGATTATGGCGCTGGTTTGATTATCCTTAAGTTTTATGGTGGAAACCAACCTCCTGCTGCATTCATTGATAGCATATATCCAAATCTTGCAGAAGAAGAAAAGAAAGTAACTTTTGTTGGCCATGGTGAGGATACAGATGGATCTATTGTTAGCTATTACTGGAGCTCCAGTAGTGCTGGGTCATTGAGCACCGACTCATCGTTCACTACATCTACTTTATCGGTTGGAACAGATACTATCTACTTCAAGGTACAAGACAATGATGGCGCTTGGTCTGAAGAAGTTTCAGAATTTCTCTTTGTAGTGGGTGTAGAACACGAAGAGTTGTCCTCCTTGCCCGATAAATTCTCTCTTGCCCAGAACTACCCGAATCCTTTTAATGCAACAACCGTGATTTGCTATCAATTGTCGGTGGACGGCGGTCACCCTGGAGGTCTATAACATCTTAGGTCAGAAGGTGGCAACTTTGGTTAATAGGCAGCAGAAAGCTGGTTACAAGACCATCAGGCGATTTTGTGCAGACGAGAAAAATGATATTACTCAAGTAGCCTTGACTTTATAAACCTCCCGCAGGTTTGAAACCTGCGGGAGGTTACTTCACCCAAGTGCCTTCTCCAGCGGGATCTACTTTTACAGGCTTCAGGCTGGGGGTTTTGTGCAAACGAGAAAAATGGTGCTAATCAGATAGAGACGAGAGATAGAGATAAGAGACCGCCCCACCTTGAAGCATACTCGTAGATCATGATCGGGGATCTGTCAAGGGTAGGAGCCCTGATAGCATAAGAAGGTTCTTTCCCCTATTGGGAGGGTAATCACCACCTTCAGATGGCGAAAATATGCAGACTGAAGTCTGCGGCTACCGGGGTTGGGAGTTAGAGGGAGGATGACCATAAAGCAACCTTCCGCAGATTCGAAATCTGCGGGAGGTTTAAGATTTCGGACACCGATTTATCGGTGTCCCTACAGTCCATACAGCCTTACCGGTAAAGTTGCTTCGCCGCCCCGAGGCCATTCAGGACTCCGCGCAATGACAGGTATGTCTGGTCACAAACAGGAGATATCTTTTAATGTGTGAGGCATCTCCCAATGCCGATTATCAAGCTCAGGAGATCTTTCCCACATAATGAATTGTAGGGACTCCGATCTATCGGAGTTCCGACATCCAAACGGCTGAGCAGACAGATCCCCTGATCTGACCATGACAGAGTAGGGGTTCTGCCACCTCGGTTTGATAATCCCTTTCATTCTACATTCAAAGCATTGCTGGAAACCTGACTACCGATCCCTGACCTCTGTGAACTGTTACGATAAAAGGAATCCGTGTAATTCCGTGAGATTCCGTGGTGAGCCCTTACTTATTTTCATATTCCTCTATCTTCCCCAACCTCCTCTCGTGTCTTCCCCCCTCAAACCGGGAATGCAGCCAAATCTCAACAATGCGCAGGGAGAGATCAAAGGGGATATTGCCTGCCCCTAAGGTAAGGAGGTTGGAGTTGTTGTGAGCCCGGCTCAGCTCTGCCATCCTCTCGCTGGTGCAGAGGGCTGCCCTTACCCCCTTCACCTTATTGCCCACAATAGACATCCCAATCCCAGTGGCACAGATGAGGATCCCCCTCTCAGCCTCACCCCGGGCCACAGCCTGAGCAACGGCAAAGCCAAAATCCGGGTAGTCCACGGACTCCTCGGAATCAGTCCCCTTATCCTCAACCTCGTGTCCTAGCTTCAAAAGTAATGATCTTATCTCCTCCTTGAGACTGAAACCCCTATGGTCTGAACCTATGGCTATTCTCATCCTTCCCCCTGGCAGCTTAGCGCCCCCAGAGCAATGGAGTTAAGCTTTATCTTGGCGGTATCGACCCGAGAGAGGAGGACTATGGGAACCCTTGCGCCCACCACTATCCCCCCTACCTCTACATTTCCCAAGTAAATAAGGGCCTTAACTGATATGTTCCCAGTAGCAATATCGGGCATAAGGAAGATATCTGCCTCTCCAGCTATGGGGCTTTTCACTCCTTTTATCTGGGCGGCCTGGAAGGAGACAGCAAGGTCAAAAGCCACTGGCCCATCGGCAACCACATTTCCCAACTGTCCTCTCTGGGCCATCTTGGCCAGAATGGCTGCATCAATGGTCTCCTGCATATCCGGGTTTACGGTCTCCACAGCAGCCAACAAGGCCACCTTGGGAGTATCTATCCCCAGCCTGTGGGCTACCCAGGAGGCATTCTTGATCAGCTCCACCTTTGTGGGCAAGTCAGGTGAGATGTTCATTCCCCCATCGGTGATGATCAAGAGCTTGGGGTAGGCCTTGGCCTCCATCACCACCACATGGGAGAGAAGCTTCCCCTTCCTCAAACCATAGTCCTTATCCAAAATAGCCTTCAACAGAGCCGATGTTTCCACCTTCCCCTTCATCAGCATATCTGCCTTCCCTTCCCTCACCAACTTCACCGCCTCCGAACAAGAATGCTGAGGATTTTCTACCTCAACCAACTCAAAGGGCGAAATGTCTACTCCCTCCTGGGAGGCTACCTTCTCAATCTTGGCCCTGTTCCCGATAAGTATGGGTTCAATTATTCCCTCCTGGTGGGCCTCTGCTATAGCCTGCAGAATCGTGTCCCCTTCGGCTGCGGCCACGGCCAACCTTCTTCTCCCCATCCGCCTAACTTTTGAGAATATGCCCTGAAAACTGGTAATAGGCATCTTAACTCCTTTTCCGGATTATCCTCTTCAGCGACCTTATAAAGGCCTCATTCTCTTGCCTTTTTCCCACCGTAAGCCTTATCTTGGTGGGAAGGCCATATCCTCCCAGGGGTCTTACTATTACCCCCTGTTTGAGGAACTCCTGAAAAAAGGTTCGGGTATCCTGACCCAGCTCTATCATTATGAAATTTGTCTCCGATGGGACATATTCTACCCCCATTTGGTCAAGCTGCTCATATAGGAATCTTTTCTCCTTCCGATTCAGCTTCCTGGTGCGCAAGCAATGCTCCTCGTTCTCAAGACAGGCCATAGCCGCCTTCAGGGCCAGAAGGTTTACATTAAAGGGAAGCCTCACCTGATTGAGGAACTCAACTATCTCCTTCTTGGCTATTCCATAGCCCAACCTGAGCCCTGCCAGACCATAGATTTTGGAGAATGTTCTCAGGACGACCACATTTAGCCCTTGGCGCACCCACTTGAGGGAATCCGGATAGTCCTCCCTCTCCTGATACTCATAGTAAGCCTCATCCAAGATGACAATTAAGTTCTCTGGCACCCTCTCGATGAAGGGCTCAAGTTCCCTCCGGGTTACCATAGTCCCCACCGGGTTTATGGGGTTATCAATGAAGAGAAGCTTTGTCTGCCCATCAACTGCCTTAGCCATAGCCTCTAAGTCATGCCTCCAATCCTTAAGGGGGATCAAGACCTCCTCTCCCCCTGCCGCCTGGGTCGTTATCCGATAGAGGGCAAAGGAGGGATCAGAGATTACCACCTTCTCCCCAGGATTGAGAAAGGCTATATTTATGGCCTGGATTATCTCCACCGACCCATTCCCTAAGATAACCTCCTGGGGCGAAACCCCCAGCCTTCGGGCAACGGCCTTCCGCAGTTGAGGACCTCCGTCCTCCGGGTAGAGATGAACCTGAGAGATGGCCTCCCTCAAAGCTTGAACGGCTAAGGGGGATGGTCCCAAAGGGTTCTCGTTGGAGGCCAACTTGATTACCTCCTTCAGGCCAAGTTCCCTCTTTACCTCCTCTATGGGCTTGCCCGGGATATAAGGCTTAAGTGAGGATATCCCCCTTTTGGCTAAGTCTCTTACCATCTTTCAGTACATCAGTTTACTGTGGTCAGGGGTCAGCTGTCAGCAGTGAGCGGTTAGCCAATTGTCAGTGGTCAGTAGTAACGGATTTTCCCTGAACCCTGCTCCCCGATCCCTGTAAACTATTACCTTTCAGTTATACTCTTTGGCCTCCTCCTCTCCACGCAGGACCCTCAGGGACCCTAAGGCCAAGGCCTCCATCTCATCCTCCCCTGGATAGACGGTAACTTCAGAGATAAATGTTATTCTCTCCTTAATCCAATCAAGCAAAAGCTGGGAATGGGCCATTCCCCCAGTAATGATGATCGCATCCACCCTTCCCTTCAAGACCGTGGCCATCGCCCCTATCTCCTTGGCTATCTGATAGGCCATAGCCTCTAAGCAAAGCTTTGCCCTGGAGTCTCCATTATCAATCCTTTGAGTTATCTCCTCTAAGTTATCAGTCCCCAGATAAGCCAAAAGTCCACCCTTCTTAATCAACTTGGATATCATCTCTGGGAGGGTATATCC
>DAOVCL010000080.1 GCA_030670005.1 Candidatus Zixiibacteriota bacterium
GGTAAAAGTTGGCAGTTTGCTGGACAGGGGATAAGGAATTATTGGACTGAGTCGTTGGTCATAGACCCCATCAACCCGGAAGTTCTCTATGTCTGCTCAGCGGCGCTTGAACCTTTTTACGGAGAGTTATACAAAAGCATAGATGGGGCAGAAAGTTGGGAATTGGCTATGGAAGGTATTCCATGGAGAGTTCACCTTCGTCCCTTAGCCATTGATCCGAGAAACCCGAATACAATCTATGCTGGTGTTGGCGAGGGGGATCCACTCGATGACGCCGTATATAAAACCGTAGATGGGGCGAAAAATTGGGTGAAGGCAGACAGTGGACTTCAAAGTGAGACTGGCTGTACTCCATATGTAGCGGTTGATCCACTCAACCCCCATATCATTTACGCTGGAACTCGAAGGGAAGGTATCTTCAAAAGCACTGATGGTGCTCAAAGCTGGGAGGATTTCAGCGAGGGGTTGCCAGAAAACATTTGGGTCGCCACTCTAACGGTTGCCCCAACTACACCAGTTAAGATATATGCAGGGACATTTTACCGCGGTGTGTGGTGTTATACTGATACTCTGAGTGGGGTAGAGGATAACCCCTCCCCTGACCTCCTTCCCAGACAACCTTCTCTTGCCCAGAATTATCCCAATCCGTTCAACTCAAATACAGCTATCAGCTATCAGTTGTCAGGGGTCAGGCCACACCACACAACCCTCCAGGTCTACAACATCTTGGGGCAGGAGGTGAGGACTCTGGTGGATGAAGACCAGAGGGCTGGCTATTACAAGGTAAGCTGGGATGGGAGGGACAGCAAGGGGAAAGAGGTCTCCAGTGGAGTCTACTTCTATAGGTTGGAAGTGATAGGTGATAGGTTAAAGGTAACCAAGACCAGGAAGATGATACTGCTGCGTTAGTTTGAACCAAAAAAGCAACAACTTTACAGGAGGTGGTTAGAATGTCGGCTTCTAAACTTTGTTTAACTTTAAGCTTACTCCCCCTTATTCTTGTCTCCACAGCTATTGCAGGTGAGAATGAGTGGACGACAAATGGGCCTTATGGAGTAAGCATCTCCTCTTTAGTGGTTGACGATCTCTTTGATGTAATTTTCGCCGGTAGTGACACAAATGGGGTCTACCGGTCTGCTTATGCAGGAACGACCTGGGTTGAAATCAATCAGGGCCTTACAGATCTCAAAGTCACCTCACTTACCTCCGTTTGTCCCCTCGGCAAGAACTATTGCCCCTTCTTGTATGCTGGGACCTCAGAAGGAGGCATCTTCCTGCTTTGTCCAGGTGATAGTGTGTGGCAGGAGATTAACCTGGGCCTGACCAGTCTTGAAATCCTCTGTCTCTCTTCTGATCGGATCTGGACTGTTTATACTGGCACATCTGATGGAATCTTCAGAAGATACTTCGGGGATACCACCTGGGTTGATGTGTATAAACCCATATATGGCCCCCCCAATGTTCCTGTCTGGGCCATTCAGGTATGCGGTTGGACTGAAGATACAGTTTATGCTGGGGGGAATGATGGCCTTGAAAGGGACTTTATCGTCAAAACAACTAATTGCGGGGTAGATTGGAATTTAGTAGGGATCTTTATAGGACTTCGCTGTATCGCTATTGATCCTCGTGCCCTGAAAACTATATATGTGGGAGATTGCTGTGGTGTGGTAAATAAGAGCACAGATGGTGGAGCCACCTGGACATCTTCTCATGAAGGGTTGCCACATAAAGACATCCTTTGCCTTGTGGTCGATCCCGATTCATCTAACCTCGTCTATGCGGGCACAGACGGCAGTGGGGTTTATAGAAGCCTCGATGGTGGGCAAACCTGGTCAGAGATGAACACTGGGCTCACGGCATTGAAGGTAGCAGCCCTTGCCACTTCCCAATTTACCGATAAGATATACGCAGGAACGAATGATGGTGTGTTCGAATATACGATGCTCACGGGTGTCAAGGATGATTATGGGTTGAAAGGTATCCCTTTACGCTTTGAGTTGAGCCAGAACTATCCCAATCCGTTTAATTCCTCCACCCTCATCCGCTACCACCTGTCCGCCGTCCGCAGTCGGCCGTCCGCCGTCACCCTCCAGGTCTACAACATCCTGGGGCAAGAGATAAGGACTCTTGTTGATGAAGAACAGAGGGCTGGCTATTATAAAGTCTGTTGGGATGGAAGGAATGACCAGGGTAAGGAGGTCTCCAGTGGGCTCTACTTTTACAGGTTAGAGGTGAAAGGTCAAAATACAAAGGTGACCGAGACCAGGAAGATGATCTTGCTGCGTTAATTTTCACTCATAAGGGGGGAATCCATATGAACATACCAAAGAAGGTGGCTATTTGGGTAAGTTTGTTGATTATACCCACTTCAATAAGCATCCAGGCCTATGCTGAGGTTTCCCATACCGTGACCTTTTCTGTAACCGATCTAACCCTTGGGGAGAAGAACGGCTATGCCACAGTTAATCTGGCTGGGTGCGACTTTTATACTACTGCTATTGGTGAACCCAGGTTGCCCCTTAAGCAAATTCGCCTGGTTATCCCGCGAAATGTCGAGATCTCCGAGGTGACCATCACCGATTCTACCTTAGAAGTCATCAAGGGCAGTTATTACCTCTATCCAGTTCAACCTCCTATAGAGATCGGTTTTGATACACCCGGGCCTGATTTTGTGCCCCCTGATTCGGTGGTTTACTCTTCGACTTCACTTTATCCTCAACACCTGGTAGAGGTAGTTTCCCAGGGATATATGGGCGGCGTCCATCTGGTAACTTTAAGGGTTTCCCCCATTCGTTATTTTCCGGCCAAGAGACAATTGAGGTTATACTCAAAGATATCGTTTACTCTAAACTTTACCCCTTCAGAACACGAAATACAACCCATATTAAAGAGGAGCACCTGGGTTCAGGAGAGGATCGAGAAGATAGTCAGGAGTATGGTTGACAACCCGGAAAGTGTGGATAATTCAGGAGACAACTCGGCCCCCTTGGAGAGAGGGACTTTGACCACCAAAAAGCTTTCCATTTCCTCCTCCCCCACATCTCAGGATAATTCCGTGCCCTTTGTCATCATTACCTCTGAAGCTTTTAAGCCACAGTTCCAGAGGCTGGCCACTTGGGCAACCAGGAAAGGCTGGCCAACAGAGATAAGGACTATTTCCTGGATCTCCTCTAATTATGGTGGGTGCGATCTCCAGGAGAAGGTGAGGAATTTCATCAAGGATGCCTACTCCAAATGGGAGACAAGGGGGGTCCTATTGGGTGGAGATACCCAAATAGTTCCCACCCGGATAGGTTATACCACAAAGAAGGAGTGGCCATGGCCGGGCGGCGGTGAATATTTCTATTTGCCCACTGACTTTTACTATTCGGCCTTGGATGGCAGTTGGAATTATGATGGAGACAGCGATTTTGGGGACTCCTACTATGATGATTACCACCCTGATCTCATTTTGGGCTTGGGTAGGGCCTCAGTGGAGGATACCATTGAGGCAAGGATTTTCGTGGATAAGATATTGAAGTATGAGAAGGACCCCGATCCTGCATACCTGACCAGGGTGCTCTTGATGGGGGCTTCAATACTTGAAGGGTGTAGTGATTCCTATGGCCAGGATTTAAAGGATACGATAGACTGTTATATCCCCAATGGTTTTGAAGTCTATAAATTATACTCCCATCATAACCAATATGGAGGAGATGCAGACTTAAACAGGAGCAATGCAGTTGACCGATTGAATATTGGCTACCATCTGGTCAACCATTTTGATCACAGCAGTCCCTATACCCTGGGGACGGGAACGAGGTGCCATTGGGGCAGTGAAAGGTTGATAGGATTAGAGGATGTTGATGTCTTAGAGAATAAGAACAAATTTTCTATCCTTCTCTCTTTTACCTGTTCCTCCAATGACTTCACCAAAAGCTCCCTTTCCGAGCATATTATGAGCAACCCAGATGGAGGTTGTCTAGCCTTCATCGGCAACACCAGGATCACTTGGTGGGGAGATCAAGAGGGGGATATAGAATTTTTCCGGGTTCTTTTCCATAATCGGACACCCCTGTATAATCTGGGAGAGGCCTTTACTGCAGCGAGAATAAAGGACCCAAAGAAGAGATTTAACATCTGCAATCTGAACTTACTCGGTAATCCTGCTATGCCTATCTGGACCCACCCACCAAACACCCTCCTTGTCTCCTATGATAGCTTGGTCACCAATGGAGAGATGGAGTTTACGGTGAGGGTCAGGGATTCTGCAACAGGGGTTTATGTGAACAATGCTTCAGTCTGCCTACAAAAGGAGAGGGAGGATTATGCGGTAGGGAGGACATTCGATGGAAGGGTAACCTTTAACTTCACCCCGGATACTCCGGGGACCCTCTGGATTACGGTTACCGGATATTGCCTTGATGTCAACGGAGAGAAGAGGGACTACCTTCCCTACGAGGGCTATGCAAAGGTTATCACCGCCTCTACTGCGTGTCTGTATCAAAGTGGCCTGAGGATAGATGACGGCGAAACTGCTAAAAGCAACGGAAATGGCGACGGAAGGGTGGATGTCGGTGAGTCCATTGGGCTAAAGGTTACCTTGCGAAATAGCGGCAATGCACCTGCCGAGGATGTTACTGCTACCCTCTCCTCTGAATCGCCATATATCACCATAACTGATAGCTCAGAAAGCTTTGGCACCATCCTTCCAGGAGACTCGGCAACATCTGTTGAGGATTTCGGCTTTCAGGTCAGTATCGACTATCCCCACGATGCCAATCCCGTTGTCCCTTTCACTCTGAACATTAAGGACTCCAATGACAGCACCTGGGCGGATAAACTCTGGCTCACCGTTTATTGGCCAGAGCTTGGGCACAGTGGCCATATCGTTGATGATGGCGGAAATGGGATACCTGAACCAGGGGAGACAATTGATTTTCACCCTGAGGTTACAAACACTGGCTCAGGATCGGCCAGAGGGGTGTGGGCTAAGTTGAGCACCAACAGCGAGCAGATCACCATAATTTCAGGCGGCCTCTATCTGGGAGACATACCCCCTCGGTTTCCTGGTCAAGGTGAAAAGGGAAGGCTTAGGTTTAGCCTCTCTTACGGTTATGACCCTGAAGATGACAGCTTGACCTTAACCTTGGAAGACCACTACGGAAAAAGGTGGAGACATAGGTTCGAGCTTTCTCCACCATCTGGGGTAACCAATCTGCAGGCCTTAGCCGGTCCTGATAGAAGCATTAAACTCCTCTGGACTCCCCCCCGCTGGACAGAGGATCTGGCCGGTTACAATGTCTACCGAGGCGACTCCTGCGATGGCCCATTTTCTCGGCTAAATCCCCTCTTGATTACCAGCTCCTGTTTTGAAGACCGCAGCCTGGGAGAGAAGCCAAAGGCCTTTTACCGGGTGACGACATTAGACTATTCCTCCAATGAAAGTGCACCTAAGGTAGTGTTGGGGGCTGTTAACCCCCCTTTTCAGAAGGGATGGCCACAAAAATTAGGCCAGGAGGGGATAAACCATTCTTCCCCAGCGGTGGTAAGTATAGGGGACAGCTCAGTAATCTGTTTCGCCATGGACAGATGTATCTATCTTCTCTCCTCCTCAGGGATGGTTATGCCTGGATGGCCTAAGACTCTCCCTCGGAGGGTAGAATCCTCCCCTGCCCTGGCCGATCTGAATGGAGATGAAAAATTAGAGGTAGTGGTCAATGGTGATCAAACCGATACCCTCTATATATGGGATTTGATGGGGAATCCGGTTCTTCCGGGGCATATACACACCCCTGGCTGGTCGAGTGCTCCACCGGCTATCTATGACCTCGATAAAGATGGAGATCTGGAGATCCTCTCCCCTGAGGGGAGTAGGCTTTATGCCCTGAACTCTAATGGGAAGGTCCTCCCTGGCTGGCCGGTTACCTTGGCTGGAGCGGTGAACCCCCCAGCGGTGGGGGATCTGAGCGCTGATTCTACTATTGGGATAGCGGTGAGCACGAACGATTCAGAGGGGCACATCTATCTCTTGGATGTAGACGGGGATATCCTCTGGACCCGCACCACAGGAGGTTATAACAATATCCCTCCGGTCCTGGGTGATATCGACCGCGATGGAAGTCTGGAGGTCATTTTGGCCAATTTGACCAGCAAGATGATATATGTCTGGCATTCCGATGGTAGCCTGATGGATGGCTGGCCCAGTTATCTGGGGTATGGGTGGTATATAGGTGGGCCTCCTGCCCTGGGAGATGTCAGTGGGGATGACCATTTAGAGCTCCTTGTGGGAGCCTATGACGGAAAAATTGGTCACTTTTGGTGCCTGGACTGGAGGGGAAACATCCTATTCCACAAGGAAATAGGTGAAATCTATTCCCCTGCTGTAATCGGTGACATTGACGGCGATAACCAATCTGAGATTATAGTGGCTTCCGCAGATCAGAAGCTCTATGGCTTTGAGGGGGATGGCACGAATGCTTTAGGATTCCCCATTCTCACCAATGGTGGGTTCTACTCCTCACCAGCGATTGCTGATGTGGATAAGGATGGGGATGTAGAGATTGTAGCCCTCAACTCTCGAGGCGAAGTCTGTATCTGGGACTTATCGGGTAGTTATAGCGCGGATAATATCGAGTGGGGGATGTATATGCACGACATCTATCACAGCGGATGTTACGGATTTGACCCCTTTAATGCAGTCAATGAACCTAAGGGGGACTTTTATAGACTGCCTCAGAGGATTGCCCTCTCCCAGAACTATCCCAATCCGTTCAACCCCTCCACCCTCATCCGCTACCACCTGTCCGCCGTCCGCGGTCGGCCGTCCGCCGTCACCCTGAAGATTTACAATGTGCTGGGGCAGTTGGTCAGCACTCTGGTGGATGAAAGGCAGGTTCCTGGCTACTATTCTGTGAGCTGGGATGGACGGGATAGCCTGGGCAAGGAGGTCTCCAGCGGGATCTACTTTTACAGAATGAAGGCAGGGGATTTTGTGAAGACAAGGAAGATGATTCTTTTGAAATAAGGCCAAATGACCTCCTCGCCCCTTGACAATGAGGGGAAGGTAGTTTAAATTATAGCCTATTTAAAACGGGGAGGCCTTATGCAGCTTACAGAAGTAGGGCAACGGCTGGAAGATAAAAGTCTGGACGGGCAGCTGTTATGGGAACTGGAGCATGGCTTTGAGCTCTCACCCCGTGAGAGCGGGTTAATTGTTGAAACAGTTCGTTCATACTATAGTCAGGCACCAGAGGCTAAAAGTGGTCGGGTGGGTTTATGGGTTGTTAGACTTGATGCCAGTGTTGGCAAACCGCTTAATGAATTGCCCAAGGTTCAGGTGTGGGTAACGCTGGATGGTGGTCAGGAGGATTTAGAGGCTTATCAGTTATATGGCCATGCTGGATTACGCAGGCAAAAGCTCCTTCGTATTACCGAGGAGATTGTTGATCAGGATGGTATTGCTACCCAGGAGGATTTGGCGCGTCTTTTAGGGACAAGCCTGCGCACGATCAGGCGGGATATTGCCTATTTACGGGGTCAAGGTTTACGGGTTCTAACCAGAGGAGCATACTCTGACATTGGCCCCTCATTAAGTCACAAAGCAGTTATTGTGGAGATGTTTTTATCTGGTTCTGTTTATACGGAGATCTGTCGGAGGACGCGGCACTCTGCAAAAGCTGTAAAGCGCTATGTCAATACCTTTGGTCGGGTAGTGGCTTTATATGAGCGGGGGATCAAGGCACCAGAGGAGCTGGCCAACTATGCGGGCATCAGCAAGCGCTTGGCCACTGGATACTTGAATTTGTATTTCCAGTTTAGTAAAAAGCCAGCCTTTAAGGAGCGCATCAACGACTTGTTGGGGCGACTTTCATCGCGCCCCAGTTATCCAGGGGTAGATAAGGGAGGGATGGAAAAAGGGGGTCTGGTGGAGGCTGGACGATGAAGGGATATTATGGGGATCGTGGAGACCGTTTTGCCAGTCTGGAGAAACGGACTTTCAGAACAGCTTTGATCCATTTGTTGGAGACCGAATACAAGCTTATTGGTAGTCATCGGGTTCTGGAAGCCCTTTCAGATGATATTGAGCATCTTCAGCAGGAGTATTTTCCCTTACGGGAGCGAATTGAGGCTGGGACAATCGCCTGGGTGACCACCAAGAAGACGGTCCGTAAGCCCAGTTACGGCAAACGCACCGAGGATTATGAGAGTGTGATGGTGTATTTACCGTTGGTTACGCGGGGCGATTTGGATAAGCGTGTTTTTGTGAAAGCGGGGACCAAGAACAGCAATTATGTGGTAAATCGGGAGCGTGATTTGGAGATCATGGCCCGTTTGGTAAAGTCGACTTGGGATCAGGGTGGTATGATTTCCCAGGCGGAGCTATGCGTACTGATGAATCGCAGCTTGACGACGATAGGTAAGTACATAGCGGAGTATGAAGCCAGACATCCGGATGATCCCTTACCGTTAAAGGGGTACATCCTTGATCAAGGCAGTCGTCC
>DAOVCL010000197.1 GCA_030670005.1 Candidatus Zixiibacteriota bacterium
CTCCCGGGTGGCCATCCCCCAATATCTCCCCCACCTCTTCCTGATCAGCGGGGGGGCTCTGGCCATAGAGAATGCCCTGAAAACGGCCTTTGACTGGAAGGTGAGGAAGAACCTCGCCAGGGGATACAGAGAGGAGAGAGGGCATCAGGCCATCTACTTCCAGCAGGCCTTCCATGGCCGCACTGGATATACCCTCTCCCTGACCAATACAAGTGATCCTCGCAAGACGATGTATTATCCCAAGTTCAAATGGCCCAAGGTCCTGAGTCCCAAGGTCACCTTCCCCCTGAAAGGGGAGAACCTGAAGGAAGTGGAGAGGGCTGAGGAGGAGAGTCTCTCCCAGATTAAAGAGGCCATAGCCAAAAACCCGGATGATATAGCGGCCATCATAATTGAGCCCATCCAGGGGGAGGGGGGGGATAACCACTTCCGGGGGGAGTTTCTCCGGTCGTTGAAGGAGATTGCCGATGAGGAGGAGTTCTTCTTCATCCTGGATGAGGTGCAGACCGGCGTTGGCTTAACCGGCAAGATGTGGGCCCACCAGCACTTCGACTTTGAGCCCGATATAATCTGCTTTGGCAAGAAGAGCCAAGTCTGTGGCATCCTCTGCGGGCCGAAGGTGGATGAGGTGGAGGGAAATGTCTTCCAGGAGCCAACCAGGCTCAACTCCACCTTTGGAGGGAACATAGTAGATATGGTGAGGTTCCAGCGTTACTTAGAGGTCATTGAGGAGGAGGAGTTGGTGGAGAATGCCCGGGTGATGGGGGATTACCTCCTCTCCCAGCTTCAGGAGTTACAGGAATCATTCCCCCAGAAGGTGAGCAATGCCCGGGGAAGGGGACTGATGATCGCCTTTGACCTTCCTGACCAGGAGACCAGAGATAGGCTCAAAGAGAGGATATACCAGAACGGTATGATTGTCCTTGGCTGCGGAGAGAGGACGATAAGGTTCAGGCCCCCCCTGAACATCTCCTCAGATGAGATAGATGAGGGGATGAGAATTCTAAATAAGAGCTTAACACAGGTTTAAACTCAGAGCTTTTCTTAAAAGAAGCCAGCCTTGAGGCTGGCTTCTTTTATGCCCTCGTCAGACTCCTGTTTTTCCAACTTTTTATCGGCAATGGCCACACATTGATTGGGATATTTTCGGGAAATCTCTGAAGAGTGCTCCAATGCCCAATCGCTATCCTCCCAATATTCCTTAGAGGCGGGAGAGGGTAAAGGAATCTCTTTTGTTTCCTTTTTTGGCCCTCTAATCATATTTTCACCTTCAGGTTAAAAAGGTTTCTTATCAGAGATAACCTCGATGACCAAAAAGTCAACCCCTCATTTGGGGGAGGGGGAACTTTAAACCCAAATTATGCGAGAAACACCGAATAATACCGAAACTACCGAAATATCAAGAAATTATAGAAAATGGCACTTCATTTTTTAAGTGAAATTTTTTCTTTGGATCTCTCGCTACTTCAGGGATTTCCTGTGTTTAATGCATAATCTGGGTTAAATTCTCCGCCTCCAGGTCTTCTCTTCTAACGGACCAGAGCCAAGCTGTAGGGGCAGCTCTTTAGACCTGACCCATAAATGGCCTTGACATTCTTGGGAAATATGATTAATTTTGGACAGTAGGGATTCCGATTTATCGTAGTCCGAAAGAGGATTTGTGTAGGACAGGACGGAACTTATCCCGGGCCGCCAGAGGTGGGGAGACCTGTCCGAAAAAAGGGATAGACCTCGTAGATCTTTTTGATATATTTGGAAAGTGGAAAAGTTCGGGATGTGGCGGTGATTTCTTGCCCAATCCCCAATTTTCCATAGCATAAGAAGGTGAAAATTATGAGTACAGTCGTGGTGACTGAACATCCACATATTGTTCAGATTAAGGATGTATGTGGTGGCAAACCAGTGATTAAGGGCACCCGAACCCCGGTGAGATCTATTGTTGCCTACTACAAGCTGGGCTTAAGTGTAGAGAAGATCGTGGAAGGCTTGCCACATCTTTCCGCCACTCAAGTCTATGATGCATTGAGCTATTATCATGACCATCAAGAGGAAATTGAGCAGGACATTCAGGGGAATAGGATTGAAACCGTAATAAAGAAATACAACTTGAAAATGGACAAAGAGGGCAGATTGACTCCTAAAGCCGAGCAGGAATGACCGCCGATCTCCCAGGGCTTTCAGCCAAATTATACCTTGGCGAGGACATTCACAAAAGAGTCGCTTACGCTCTTAGATTACGAGGGTTTGATGTAGTGAGCACTTCTGAGGTGGGCAACACTGGACTCAGCGATTCTGAACAGCTTGCTTATGCTGTGGCTGAAAAACGGGTTTTGGTAACATTCAATGTTGTGGATTATGTAAAACTTAACAAGGAATATCTGCTATTGGGCAAGGATCACTAAGGAATAATTGTCTCTTCGCAATTACCCATTAGGGAGACAATCAGGCGGCTCTTAGGATTGTTAAACGAATTTACTGCCGATCAATTGAAGAATAACTTCCTATGGATGTGAGGTTGGAAATTCAACGAGTTGTCGGGACAGGTTCCTGTCTGTCCCTGCACCCAAACGGCTGAGCGGTCAGATCCCCCGACCTGACCGTGGGTGGCAAATTTTTATTTCTACCGCACTTTAGTGCGGGTCCTTGGGTTTGAGTCCAGTGAACGGGTTAAAACCCAGGAGAGGTTACCCTCGGCTAAAGCCGGGTAGAAGAGTGTGGGAGGCATCTCCCTATGCCGAGGATCGAGGTCAGCAGACCTCTCTCACATAGTCAATTACTTGTAGGGACAGGGCTTTAACCCTGTCCGAAGGGAAGCGGATAAACATGATGAATCAGATGTAGTGCAGAGCATTGAAGGTGTTAATTGGTAATTAAAGGTTTGATATTATGAAAAAGTTGCATGCCCCGGACTTTGGGTGTATAATGAGGGTTAAAGGAACTAACCCAAAACATAGGGGGTGCAACTATGTTGTATGTCGGTGTAGATTTTCATAAGAGGTACTCATTCATCACTGAAATGGGTGAAGATGGTACCATCAACAGTCAACTAAGGCTATCTAATGATCGTGAGTCTCTTACTCAATATGTAAACAAGCTTCCCTCAGAGAGCAAGCTGGCTATAGAAGCAACTTGT
>DAOVCL010000130.1 GCA_030670005.1 Candidatus Zixiibacteriota bacterium
AAGCGTCCTCCCTCTAAAGGCCATTAAAGATGCTCTTAACTCCCTTCTCCCCCGAGACATCGCCATCAAGGGCGTAAGAGAGGTCCCACTCAGATTTAATGCCCGCTTTGATGCTCAGCGCCGCAGATACAGATACCGATACTATATGGGCAGAACAGCGCTGAAGCGGAACTTCGTCTGGGAGGTCCCCTATAATTTCGATGTCACCCGAATGAATTCTGCAGCCAATATCCTCCTTGGCGAGAAGGACTTCTCCCCCTTTTGCCACCAGGAGAAGGAGGAGAGGAGTAAGATTTGTCAAATCTTCGTAGCTCAGGTGAGAAAGAGAGGAAGGGAAATTATCTTCATTATTGAGGCCAACAGGTTCCTGCACAATATGGTGAGGATTATGGTCGGAACCCTTTTGGATGTGGGAAGGGGCAAGATCAGCGTCAAGGATTTCCAGGAGATCTTAGAGAGCAAGGATAGAAGAAACGCCGGTCCCACCGCCCCAGCCAAGGGACTTTGTCTCATGGGGGTATGGTATTGACAAGGGGTTAAACCCTGACGGTACAGCGAGTAACCTCCCGCAAGTTTCAAACCTGCGGGAGGTTTGAAAGGTAGAGAGATACGTCAGGGTGGGAGCCCTGACGGCACAGATTCCTCGGACAGGTCTAAAGACCTGTCCCTACAATCGCTTCGATAAATCAAAGTCCCTACTATACCCGTAGGGACAGACCTTCAGGTCTGTCCAATAGATAGTGCTATCAGGGCTCTGTCTTGACAGAGAGCTGTAAACCTTTAATCTCTAAGGAGGTGGAGAAAATGTGAAGAATAAGTTCTCTGTTTTTACTCCTGCTCTCTCTGGGAGTAGTGGATCTCTGTTTTGCCCGGTGGGAGCCTTTTGACCCAGAGGGGAGTAGGTGGGACGTTGATGTAGAGAGCAGTCAGTTTTGGCCAGTGGATAGGGATTTTCTTCATTGAAGAGTTGAGAGGGCCGGAGGTCGTCAAATACCCATTTCCCTGCCAGAGGGGAGGATGCTAAGGCCAGAGCAGGTGAGTCTAATTACAGGCATTATCAAAGACGATTTTCTGGTCAACGACGACACAACGGGTGGATGTTCGCAGTCTTGTCCTGTTGTTGCTATGGATGCATCTGGCAATTTCGTCATCTCTTGGCATCATTATCGCAATGATTTTGACAATCTGGACATCTATGCCCAGCGGTATGGCAGTTTCGGTGATACACTGGGGAGAAACTTCCGGGTGAACGATGATGAGGGAACAAGTTGGCAAGCTGACCCCTCGGTAGCGATGGATGGGAATGGAGGTTTCGTCATCTGTTGGCAAGATGAGCGTAATGGCGATTGGGATATTTATGCCCAGAGATATTACGCTGATGGGACCCCGTGGGGGAGAAACTATGTAGTCAATCAAAGGCCGGATGTTCTCAATCCAAACCAATTGGAACCATCAGTAGCAGCAAACAGTGGCCAGATCAGCTTTGCCTGGATGGATCTGCGCAGATCTAAGGGGTGGGACATCTACGCCAAAGTTGTGAGTTGGGATTGGGATAAGGTGGAGGAACCAGGGGATGAGGGCGTTCTGCCCAAGGATTTTACTTTGCTCCAGAACTACCCCAATCCGTTTAATTCAGTTACAGCTATCAGCTATCAGTTGTCAGCGGTCAGGCCGCACCTCACTTCCCTTAAAGTCTACAACATCCTGGGACAGGAGGTGAGGACATTGGTGGACGAGGTTCAGCCTGCTGGTAATTTTCGGATTCTGTGGGATGGGAGGGATGGCGCGGGTAAAGATGTCTCCAGCGGGGTATACTTCTATAGTTTAAAGGTGATAGGTGATAGGTTAAAGGTGGAGAAGACCAGAAGGATGGTGCTGATCAGATAAAACCAGATAGAGATGAGAGACCGCCCCACCCCACATATGAGGTGGCAGAACCCTGTTCTGCCAAGGTCAGATCAGGGGATCTGACCGCTCAGTTGGATTCCTCTCCCTTGAAGGGAGACGTTAGGGCCTGTCCTGAGCCTTCGGCCAGAGCTCAGGCCGAGGGCTTGCCGAAGGATGAGGGTGAATCCCCCCTCCCTCTGACTCCCTCCCGCCAGGGGAGGAAGAACCATAAGGAATTTCAGGATTTACCATGAGAAATCCGTCAGGGCAGGAACCCTGACGGCACAGGGATTAACCTCCCGCAGGTTTGGAACCTGCGGGAGGTTCAAGGGGTATTACAGTCAGATCAAGGGGTTTGACCGCTTAGCATAGAATTTTGGATAACCACAACACCAAGGAGGGTTGAATGAAGATCTTCATTGACACGGCGAATATCAAGGAGATAAGGGAGGCGGCAAGCATGGGGGTTTTGGATGGGGTAACCACCAATCCCACCATCCTCTCCCGGGAGAAGGGGGATTACCGAGACATCCTGAAGGAGATCTGCTCTATCGTCAAGGGGCCGGTATCAGCAGAGGTGGTGAGCAACGATCCCCCTGATATGCTCCAGGAGGCAAAGGAGTTGGCCAAGATCGCCCCCAACATTACTATCAAAGTGCCCATAACCACAGAGGGGCTGAAGGCGGTAAAGCTGATCAGGTCAGAGGGGATAATGACCAATGTCACCTTAGTCTTCTCCTCCCCCCAGGCTCTTCTGGCCGCCAAGGCCGGAACCAACTTCCTCTCCCCCTTCATCGGCAGAATAGATGATACAAGCCATCGGGGGATGGATCTTGTAGGGGAGATAGTGACCATCTTCCGTAACTATGGGTTCTCCACCGAGGTGATTGTGGCCAGCATCCGCCATCCCCTGCATGTAGTAGAAGCGGCCTTAGCCGGCGCCCATATCGCCACCATCCCCTTTAAGGTGATAGAGAAACTGGTTAAACATCCCCTTACTGATGTGGGAATGGAGAAGTTCTTGGCCGATTGGGAGAAGGTTAAAAAGCAGAGCAGGCGTTAAGATGAAGAAAAGGCTTCTTATCTCCCTTCCTCTCTTGGTGCTCGTCCTATTTCTCCCCTATGGGCTGAGGGCAGGGCTTCTCCCCTATCAGGCGGATTCCTTACTCTATAGCTCAAGGAGAAACGCCATAGTGAGGGCCGCGCAGAAGGTAGGCCCGGCAGTGGTAAGCATATCCGTTACCCAAATCAGGATTTACCGCACCAGCCCTTTTTTCTTCAGCGATCCTTTTATTGACCGATTTTTCCCTGAACTCCGCAGGGAGTATAGGCAGAGGATAAAATCTATGGGCTCAGGGTTTATCATCGATAAAGAAGGGCATATACTCACCAATGAACATGTGGTGGAGAATGCCACCCAGATAGTTGTCAGCCTACCGGATGGCCGACAATTCACCGGGGAGCTGAAGGGCTCGGATTCCGCTACAGACCTGGCTGTGCTGAAAATAGAGGCAAAGGACCTTCCCGTAACACACTTGGGAGACTCCGATGACATCATCATCGGGGAGTGGGCCATAGCCATCGGCAACCCCTTTGGCTTCCTCATCTCGGACAGCAAGCCCACCGTGACGGTGGGGGTGATAAGTGCGGTGAACAGGGATTTTGAGCCCCGAGGTGGACATGTCTACCAGGGTATGATTCAGACTGATGCGGCCATAAACCCTGGCAATAGCGGTGGCCCCTTGGTAAATGCCGTGGGTGAGGTCATTGGGATAAACACCTTCATCTTCACCGAAAGCGGCGGTTCCTTAGGGATTGGCTTTGCCATCCCCATAAATACGGCCAAAAGGGTGATTAAAGAGCTGCTCCAATATGGCCGGGTGAGACAGATCTGGACGGGATTGAGGGTGCAGAGGGTGGATAGGCTCATTGCCCAAAGTTTGGGCCTACATCGGGCGGAGGGGGTGATCATCTCTCAAATTGACCAAGGCAGCCCAGGGGAGAAGGCTGGCCTGGAGGTAGGGGATGTGATCACCGAGGTGAATGACCACCCCATCAGGGGGGAGAAGGAGATCAGGGAGGTCTTCTATACTGCCCAGGCCGGAGATGAGTTTAAACTCAAAGTCTGGCGGAAGAGAAAGACCTTGGAGAAGCGGCTCAGGGTGGAGATACTCCCCAGGGAGAGAAGATGATTGAGAGATATACCCTTCCCCAGATGGGGGAGGTTTGGAGCCAGGAGAACAAGTTCAGGAAATGGCTGGAAGTAGAGGTCACTGTCTGCGAGGTCCTGGCCCATCTGGGCTATATACCCAAGGAGGCGGCCAAGGAGATCAGAGAAAAGGCAAGATTTCAACCGGAGAGAATCGAGCTAATCGAATCCGAGGTTCACCATGACATAATCGCCTTTTTGACCAACCTCTCCCAAAACATCGGGGAGCAAGCCAGGTATGTCCACTTAGGGCTAACCTCCTCAGATGTCCTCGATACCTCCTTTGCCCTCCTCTTGCGGGAGGCTGGGAGAATTATAGTCGATGACTTGGAGAGGCTTTTGCTCATCCTGCGAAAGAGGGCTTTAGAGTTTAAGTCCACCCCAATGCTCGGTCGCACCCACGGAATCTGGGCCGAACCGATTACTTTCGGTCTGAAGCTGGCTGTCTGGCACCAGGAGACCTTGAGGAACCTGGCCAGAATGCGGAGGGCAATCGAAGGGGTCTCTGTGGGCAAACTCTCCGGTGCGGTGGGAACCTATGCCCACCTTGACCCTCAGGTAGAGGAAGAGGTCTGTGAAAGGCTGGGCCTCAAGCCGGCGGGGATAACCACCCAGATAATCCAGCGCGACCGATATGCGGAGTATTTAACCACCCTGGCCATCATCTCCTCCTCCTTAGAGAAATTTGCTACCGAGGTCAGAAACCTGCAGCGCACGGAGATCAGGGAAGTTGAAGAGCCATTTCTCGCCGAACAGAAGGGCTCATCCGCTATGCCCCATAAGAGAAACCCCATCCTCTGTGAGAGGATATGCGGCCTCTCCCGGGTGGTGAGGGCAAACTGCCTGGCAGCCTTAGAGAATATCCCCCTCTGGGGGGAGAGGGACATATCCCATTCCTCCACCGAGAGGGTCATCTTCCCCGATAGCACCATCCTGGTCGATTACATACTGAACAAGTCCTTCCACATTTTGGAGAATCTGGTCGTCCACCCCCAGAGGATGATGGAGAACCTGAAGGGGACGAAAGGGCTTGTCTTCTCCCAGAAGCTGATGCTGGAACTGGTGAAAAAGGGGATGGGCAGGGATGAGGCTTACAGGGTTATTCAGGATCTGGCCAAGAAGGTATGGGAGGGAAAGGGGGAATTGAAAGTGTTCGCCTTAGAAGAGGGGACTGTAAGCAAAACCTTGGGAAAGGACCTTGTTGAGGGCTGTTTCCAGTTGGAGCCTTACTTAAAAAAAATAGATGAAATATTTCAAAGGGCGGGATTGGTTGAAGATGAAGATGTTTAAGGCAAAGATACATATCACCTTAAAGCCAGGGGGATTTGATCCTCAGGGGAAGGCCATATTCTCTGTTCTACAGAATTTGGGCCATGAAATGGCCCGGGGTGTGAGGGCAGGTAAGTATTTCGAGAGCGAGCTGGCTACAGAAAACAGAAGATGTGCAAAGGGAGAGGTGGAGAAAATCTGCCAGGATCTCCTGGCCAACCCGGTTATCAAGGAGTATAGCTATCGGATATCAGAGGTGACCGGGTGAGGTTTGGAGTGATAACCTTTCCCGCTTCCAATTGCGACCACCACTGTTACTAGCCTCCTTCATAAAACA
>DAOVCL010000192.1 GCA_030670005.1 Candidatus Zixiibacteriota bacterium
GGCATCGCCCCGGCCTTGGTGATTGCCCCAATCATAAAGAGGATAAAGATAAAATGGGAAGTCCCGCTTCCCAGACTCACTGAAATATCGCTTAGTTTAAGCGTGCCAGTGAGGCCCCAAAGCAAGACAATCCCCAAAAGCAAGGCACAGTCGGAAAAACCCAGGATAGCAAAACTCTTCTTGGCCGCTAAGGGAGAGAGCTTGTTTCCCCCCAAGGTCACCAGAAGGTAGAACATTAAAGTAACTACCTCCCAAAAAACCAGGAGCCATAACAGGTTGTTGGCTAAGACGGCCCCACAGGAGGTCCCGACAGTGATCAGTAGATAGGAGAAGTAACGGTTGGGATATTCCCTGCCCCTGATGTAGCCCAGAGAATAGAGAACAAGAAGAAGGCCAAAGAGGCCCACGAAGAGGGCCATAAACTTCCCGAAATGATAGGATAAAAGCTCAAAGGAAAGGTTGGCCCCTCCGACCTTCCAGGTGAAAAGCTGATAGGTTAGCTTGGGTAAAAGGAAAATCCGCACCGAAATGACAAAGGTGAAAATAGTAACCAAAAGGGCCAGAGCCCCATGCAGGGGCCTCAGCCTCTGGGGCAGAAAGAGGATTATCAGCCCGATGATTATGGGGACAAAAACCGGATATAGAAGATTCACTGGATCCACTCTATCTCCCTAACTCCTTCCTAATCTTCTCTGTCTTCTCCTGGGATAGCCTTACCAGATCCTGCCAATCATATAACCTTTTATCCGAGCTATCATAGACGGCGGCCATCCTCTCTGTGCAACAGTAGCAGGGATCAATGCCTGCGGTGATCAAGGCCACATCGGAGATCGTCTCTCCTATACAGGAGGCCTCAAATGAAGGAAGATTATTGTAAGTGGGAGCCCTTACCTTCACCCTCAACGGGTAGTTCCCCCCATCGGAGCGGATATAATGGAGACACTCCCCTCTGGGGGCCTCCTCGTGGCCTATCCCCTCCCCAACGGGCATCTGGGGAATAGGACTCCAAATGTCCCCTTCGGGAAGCTCCTCCAATCTATCCACACATTGGCGGATTATCTTAATGGACTCAAAGTTCTCCAATAGTCTCACCACAGCCTTGGCCAGCACATCTCCCCCCTCTTGCACGATCACCTTCCACTCCACCTTGTCATAGGCGGCATAGGGTTCATCCCGTCTGACATCGATATCCACTCCTGAGGCCCTGGCCGTTGGCCCCAAAACACAATATCTGATGGCATCCTCCTTACTCAGAACCCCAACCCCCTTCAGCCGAGCACCCATCACCGGGTCATCCAGGATAGCCTTGGTAAGCATCTCATTGGCCGGCTCCAGCTCATCCATCACCTTCCTGATGGCCGGCAGATCCCTCTTGTAGATGTCCCGGTGAACCCCACCTGGCCTGAGCATAGCATAGTCATTGCGGTTGCCGGTGATTAGCTCAAAGAGGTCCAGGATGGGTTCCCTATATTTCCATACCCACATAAAGATGGTGTTATATCCGATGAAGTGGCCGGCCAACCCCAGCCAGAGGAGATGGCTGTGCAGCCTCTCCAGCTCGGCCACAATGGAGCGAATATACTGGGCCCTCTCCGGCACCTCTGCCCCAGCCAGATCCTCCTGGGCCAGGACATTGGCTATGGGATGGGAGGTGGAACAGATGCCACAGATCCGTTCCACCAAGAAGATAACCTGATCGTAGGTCTTCCCTTCGGCAATCTTCTCTATCCCCCGATGGTTCCAGCCAATCCTCACATCCATATCCACCACAGTCTCCCCCTCTACCACCAGCTTAAAGAACTCTGGCTCCTCTAAGAGGGGATGATAGGGGCCTATGGGGATGGTAGTTCTCAATCTGCCCTCCTCAGATATGGGTATTCTCCTTCGGGCCAATCATCTGGCAGGATAAGCCTGCGGGGGTCGGGATGGCCCACAAACCTTACCCCGAAGAGGTCAGCTATCTCCCTCTCTATCCATTCGGCCCCCTTAAGAAAGGGGGCGATGGATTCTATCTGGGGGGATGGCTTGGGGACCAAGGTTCTCAAGCTAACCATTAGAGAGAGTTCATCAAAGAAGAAATGATACAGTATCTCAATCCCACCTCTGGTGTCCACTGCGCTGGCCGTGCAGAAACGGGCCTGCAGCTCCTCAAAGAGATAGCGGGCCACTGAAGGAAGATCGCCCTTGTCCACCAGGATATAAAGCCTCTTCGGTGACCTCTGGGCCAACTCCACCTTCTTCCCGAACTTAGATTGTATCTTCTTGGCTACATCCATAGCTTAAAGTATAACAGTTCACAGGGGTCAGGGATCAGCAGTCAGGTATTCGTCAGTTGTCAGTTGTCAGGAATTTTTCCCTGATCCCTGAAAACTGATCCCTAACAACTGTCAAAGTTTCGCCAACCCCTTTACAATCCCTGATATGATGGCCTCTGGCTTGGGAGGACATCCAGGGACATAGACATCTACAGGGATGATTCTGTCCACCGGTCCGATGATGTTATAAGAGTCCCTAAAAATCCCCCCTGAACAGCCACAGGCTCCTAAGGCAATGACCAATCCTGGCTTGGGCATCTGCTCCCAGAGATACTTGAGCTTAGGGGCGGCCTGTCTGGTTACTGCGCCGGTAACTATCAGGGCATCGGCGTGCCTGATGCTTCCTACCAGAAGGATGCCAAACCTCTCCACATCGAACTTAGGGGTGAGGCAGTCCAGAAGCTCGATATCACAGTTGTTGCAGGAGCCAGTGCAGACATGGAATATCCAGGGAGATCTCTTCAGAGACCAAGATTTGAGTCCCATCGCCAAGTCTCCTCTAAAGCCCTACGACAGCCAAGACCATTCCCACGATGGCCAGAAGGGTCATCGGGCCCCACATAAACTTTATGGCCTGATCTATGCGCAGGCGGGGATTTGTGTTTTTCACTAAGATAATAAAAACCAAAATTGCTAAATACTTCAGGCAAGTGGCCAATATCTGCCAACCGTGAAAGTTCATCCCTCCCCAAAATAAGGTGATCAGGAAAACGGGAATGATGAAGAGCATCATCGCCTTGGTAAGCCTGAAGATGGCCAAGGGGGCTCCAGAATATTCGGTAAATGGGCCGGCAATTATCTCCTGTTCGGCCTCCGGGATGTCAAAGGGGACAAGGGTAAGCTTGGCCTGGGAACAGATCAGGGCCACCAAGAAGGCGAGTATGCAGGATGGATTCCTGAGCATAATTCCGCTTACCTCCTGGTAGCCTATTAT
>DAOVCL010000188.1 GCA_030670005.1 Candidatus Zixiibacteriota bacterium
ATTTCTAAGAAATTCCGAAATGTCAGGGGATGTTTGAAGGGGATGGGTCCCCTTCAAGGGTGACAGCGGAGCAATCCGAGCGAGCGCAGGATTGCGAAGCGCCAGAGGGTCGAGAGACCCTATGGGAAGTTAGCGACCGAAGGGAGCTAAGTTCGAGCACTGTCTCCTGGTGGATGATAACATCCACCAAGAGCGTGGGCTTTTATTTAACGGGGTTCATCTGTGGTTCCATCACTTCAGGCTTTTGTCCGGATATGGAGGATGGGGTGGAATGAGCTTGGGCTTGGTGGCTATCTTCTGCAGAAGGTAGCCGATGGCATAGTCAAGCTGGGGATCCAGCCCCTTGGCCGTAGAGGATGGGTCGTTCTCCACTTCAATGTCTGGCACAGTGCCCCATCCCTCGATCAGCCACTTCCCATCCAGGCTCCAACCGGGAAACTCCGGTTGGGAAAGGAATCCCTTATCCCTCAGCGGCTTGTTCCCCCTTATGCCTATCCATCCTCCCCAGGTGCGCATGCCAATGACTGGACCAAGCTTCAACCTCTTAAACCCCTCGGTGAATGTCTCCCCATCCGAACCGGTCTCCCCATCACAGAGGGCGGCCATATAGCCCCAAAAGCAGGCCTCCGGGGTGCGATAGATGACCGGAGAGTTACGGCTACCCCCTACGGCCCACAGCTTACGGGATAGATAGGAGAGGATCATCTCCGCCACAAAGCCACCACCATTCTCGCGCACATCTATGACCAACCCCTCTTTGGAATGCTGGGGATAGTAGTCCCGGCTAAAGATGGAGAGCCCGCGGGAGCCCATATCTGGCAGGTGGATATAGCCAAGCTTTCCCCCCGATCTCCTCAGGGTATACTCCCGTCTCTCCCGCACCCAATCCTCATACCTGAGCCTGTGTTCATTCTTCAGGGCCTTAACCACCACCTCTCTGGCATCCTCCAAAGTGGGCTTGGAGTTCACGGTCAAAGCCACCGGAATACCGGCCTTGTTCTGCAGAAGCCTGAGATAGTTTTGGCTGCTATTTACCCTGCGACCATCTATCCTTAAAAGATACAACCCCGGTTCCACATCCACCCCCGGGGCAAGAAACGGAGAGGTAACTTGGGAATCCCACTCGTTTCCTCGCAGGACCCTGGTAATCCTGTAGTAGCCGGAGGATGGATCAGGCTCTACATCGATGCCCAAAAGGCCAACCCCCACCCTCTTTGCCCGGCGCCAATCTCCTCCCCAGACATAGGTGTGGCCGGCGCTGAGCTCGGAGAACATCTCCCCGATGAGATCATTGAGCTCCTCCCTAGAGGAGATGCGGGACACAAACCTACCATATTGCTTGTAGACCATCTTCCAGTCCACCCCGTGCATATTTGGGTCATAAAAGAAACCCCTCTGTAGTCTCCAGGCCTCGGCAAACATCTGCCTCCACTCGGCCTGGGGGTCAATCTCCAGGGTCCAATCCTCCAGGGGAACGATATTCTCCTCATCCTCATCCTTAGCCATCTGAGCCTGACCTGCTTCCATCAGCCTAAAGGTGGAACCCTCTCTGGTAACTACCTTCTTTAGGTCGTCGGAAAGGTCATAACCGTCAATGTGTTCGGCCACTACCTCATCCTTCCTTTTTTCCTGATCATATAGGTGCACTGTATATGGGGATTTTGGTTCCTCAAAAAGTTCCTCTCCTAACATCCCCTTATTCTCCCAGCTTAGCCAATAGACCTTCCCCTTTATCGCCCTCAAGCTTTTGTAATTTCCTGGTGACAGGGGAAATTCGGCGATCCTCTTCGCCAGGCCATCCCAATCGATCTCCACCTTAACCTCTTCCTTTTTGTCTTTGCCTTCTTTGTCCTTTTCCGGGGGAGTCTCCTCGGCCTGGCCCTCTGGCCTGACGGCAAATGGGGAGCGGACACCCTTCTGCAGCACCAAGAGGTAGGGCTTTGTATAGCCAAGGTTAATGAAACGACTGTCATAGCGATCAAGGTAGGGGTTGAAGGTGCGGTCGGAGAGGAAGAAGAGATACTTACCATCTGGATCCCAAGTTGGGCTGAAGGCACGGAAGAAACCATCGGTAACTAAATGTTTCCTCCCCGATTTGGTATCGTAGATGAAGATGTCCGAGCTACCCCGCTCATTTGGCCTGGTATAGGCCAGCCAACGGCTATCTGGCGACCAGCTCCATTGGCGGATCTCCCAGCTACCGGTGTCCACCACAGTGGAAGTTCCCTTTGCTGGGTCCAATATGTAGAGGAATAGGTCCTTGTCTGAGAAGGCAAGTCTCTTCCCATCAGGGGAAAATCTGGGAGGGAACCGCCAGACCTTGCCGTCATAGGTAACTCGCCTTGGTGGTTTGCCTCCCTCGGCATCCCAGAGCCAGACCTCCATCTCCCCGGTGCTGTCGGAGAGCCCAACCACCTTCTGGCCATCCGGGGAGAACTCCCCCCCATAAATCCTGGCCCCTGAAGACCAACTCAGTCTGCGGATTAGCCCCCCCTTGGCCGTGGGAAGGGAGAAGAGCTCCCCCCGGGAGTTGACCAATAGCCTCTTTCCATCCGGGGAGAGATCATAGCCGGTAATGTATTTCTTGGGGTCGGCATATCGTCTTCTGGCCTGCAGCCTATCAGAGGGAAGGCAAATATCAATCTTATGGGTCTGAGAGGTGGAGATGTCATAGACCCAGATGTCCATGGCATATTGATAGCAAATCTTCCCCTCTCCCAGGGAGGGAAACCGCACATCGTAATCCCTATGGAAGGTGAGCTGCCGGAGGTTACTCCCATCCGGGTTCATCGACCAGAGATTTCCCCGGCCCGTGGAGTCGGAGAGGAAGTATATCTTATTCCCATACCACATAGGGAAGTTGTCATTCCCCTTATACTTGGTGATCTTCTTGAAGTCAAGCTTCCCTATGTTGCCCACCCAGATGTCCTGGGCCCATCCCCCCTTATACCTCTTCCATCTATGAAACTCCAGGGCATATTGGTTAAAGGCAATCAGATTTCCCCCCCGTTCAAAGCTCGCCCGGCTGGCCTTGGTTAAGGGGAGGACCTGGGGGTATCCTCCATCTATACCTATCGTATAAAGCCTCCAATCCCATAGGGGGGAGTCCCTCTGAGAACGAAAGAGAATGCGGTTGTCCGGTGTCCAGTTCACAACCTGATCCCTGTCCGGATGGTAGGTCAACCTACGGGCCTCCCCTCCCCAGGAGGGGATGAGGTAAACATCGGAGTTTCCGTCATACTGACCGGTGAAGGCAATCCACTGCCCATCCGGGGAGAACTTGGCAAACCTCTCCTCCCCCTCACTCACCGTGAGCCTGATGGCTATTCCACCCCTCAGGGGAACCTGCCAGAGATCTCCCTCACTGGTAAAGACCACCTTGTTCTTTCTCACATC
>DAOVCL010000066.1 GCA_030670005.1 Candidatus Zixiibacteriota bacterium
GGATAGATAAAAGCTCTGATGATCTCCCAGATCCTGCGGCGAAAATAGAGGATCACGGCCAACCAGGTCCCTAAGTGGACCAGCACCTCTAAGCCGAGTCCCTCTGGTTTTACCCCCAGGATTCTTTCGGCCAGGACCAGATGGCCGGAGCTGGAGATGGGGAGAAATTCGGTCAGCCCCTGCACTGTCCCTAAGATTATGCCTTGGAGCAGGGAAGGACCAGTGTTTGCCTGCTCCCCCTGAGGGGGAGATGCGAGAGCCCAGACCGCCAGAAGAGGGAGGGCAATAATCGTAACTAAAAGGGTTTTTCTGGCCATTTTCCTTCCTGGGCCGTCAGGGCTTCTGCCCTGACGGATGGAAATTCCCCGAGCCGTCGGAACCCCGATTCTGACGGCGAAGATGGGTGGCAGAAGAGGGCTTCTGCCACCTCAACTGGAAGGGTTCTACCGCACTTTAGTGCCGGGTCACCTCGGCACTCAAGTGCCCTGATCCTACAGGGAGGGCTGTGACTCAGTTCCATTCTTAATTCTTAATTCTCCATTCTTAATTGCCTTTTCCGGATACGGAGAGGGAGTCGAAAGCCACCGGGGGGATGAGATATTCGCCTACCTCCTTTGGTTCCCTGCCAATTCCCCTGATTTTTCTGAAGGCCTGATAGACATTGCCGGAGACCATAGTATCCTTTACCCTTCCCACTATTCCCCCTTTTTTGATCTTATAGCCCAGATCAACATTAAGGGAGAAGTCACCGGCTAAGAGGTTGGATTGCCCTCCACCAAGCACCTCATAAATTATTATCCCCTCGTCAATCCCCTCGATCAACTCCTGTAAGCTCTTCTCCCCCGGCTCTAAGATCAGGTTGTTTATCCCCGGAGATGGCTGAGTGTTATAGCCACGGTTAGCATTGCCGGTGGATTCCTTTCCCATCATCGCCCCGGTGTGCAGGTCGAAGAGGTAATTTTTCAATACACCCTTTGCGAAGAGGGGAGTTCTACGGGTGGGGGTTCCCTCGCCATCCAGGGGACGGCTTCCCTGTAAGAGGTCATAGGTCCCATCATCGTATAGATTCACCTGAGGGCTGAGCACCTCATCCTCCAACCGGCCACAGAGGGGGGAGGAGCCCTTCTGCACCAGCTTCCCATTGACCCCCATTTCTATTGCCGCCAGAAGGTTGGTGAGGGCCTCGGGGGCGAAGATGACCGGAAACCGTCCCGATCGAAGGGGGACGATTCTCTTAGCCAACTCCGCCTTTTGCAGCAAGGATCTGGCCAACCTCTCCCCTTCCAACCTTAGCCGACCGGAGAATACCCCTTCGTTGATGGGAAGAAGCCCCTTTTCCTCCACCAGCAGGCCTGAGATGAGGAAGTCAAAGCTCGTGCTCTCAAACTCTGACTTCAAACCCTGAGAGTTAATGATCCTCTCCCGCACTACCTCCTTTTGGATGAAACCTTCTAAATAAATTGGAGGGTTGGTGGCTCGGATTGTCTCTATTCCCTGGCCAAAATGCTCGACTGCCTCATTCAGGGTGAATGCGATGAGGTTTGGGTCCTTGGTTTTTACCTGAGGCAAGTGGGTTGGGTGGGGGAAGTTAAATCTGGCCTTCTGGCCATAGCGGGCACTGGTGAGGGCATTCTCCACCAAATCCGTCCTCTTGGTGGGATCTGTGCTACTGGAGAAGCCGGTTTTCCCCTTTCTGATCACCCGCAGTCCCCATCCCCTGCCCTCCCTTTTCTCCATTCCCTTAAGTTTCCCGGCCTTGAACTCTGCCCTCTCCTCCTCGGCTACCACCTCTATCACCTCGGCGGCCTGGGCCCCCTTGAGGGCCATATCAAGTAGCTCTTCCATTTCTTCCTCCTTCTCAGCCAATGAGCACCCCCTTTATCCGCAGGTGGGGGCTTCCATCGGAGACTGGCAGAGGGTACTGCCTTCCCTTTCCACAGCCTCCAAGTCCCCCAAAGAGGGAGAGGTCATTGCCAATGGCATCGATTTTCTTTAAGGTGTCAAAGACATTTCCGGAGAGGATGACATCCCTGATCATACCTTTGATCTTTCCCCTTACGATCCGATAAGCCTTTTGGGCCGAGAAGGTGAACATCTCCAGATCAGTGTTTCCCCCCAAGCAATCCACCGCATAGATGCCGTCATCAACCTGGGAGATCATCCTCTCCAACTGGTAATCCCTGGACTCAATGAAGGTGTTGGACATCCTTACGATGGGGGGAAAGAGGTAACTTATGGCCCGGGCATTTCCGGTTGGTTCCTCCCCCATCAGGGCAGCGGTCTCCCGGGAGTGGAGTCTGCCCACTAAGATACCGTTCTTAATCAGGTAGGTTTTCTGAGAGGGGACCCCCTCCTCATCGTAGCCGAAGGAGCCGTTCTCCCCGGGGACGGTCGCATCGTCCACGATAGATAGCTCATCCGGGCCAAACCTATCCCCCAACTTCATCCTCTCCTTAAATTTAGGGTTCTCGGAGAGGAAATCGGCCTCTGAGAGGTGGCCAAAGGCCTCATGGGTAAAGACACCAGCCAGCTTTGGATCCAGGATGACGGTGTAGATGCCTGGGGTAACCTTGGGCGCAGAGAGAAGGGCGACCGCATCCTTGGCCACCTCCTCGGCCCTCTCCTCCAGACCCTTTACTACCTCAAACCCCTTGGACTGTCCGACGGATTCCAGGCTCTGCTGCACATTCGTTCCCTCCTTAGCTGTAGCCCGCAGCGAAGCTCCGGTATAGAGTTTCTCCTGGTGGATCAGGCTCCCATCACTGGTGGCGATATACTGGTCTATTCTCAGATCCCTGTATATTGTGCGGGAGGTCTGAATCTTAGGGGCAGAGAGGATGATCTGATTGTAACTGCGGATGAGGCTCTCTTTCTCCTCAAGGGAGATGGCCTGGGGGTCTATCTCAAACCGGGGACGCATATCTGCCTCTACCTCAGGGAAAGGTGAGAGGGTGGTTCTCTTTCGTCCCACCATTTTGGCCTGGCGGCAGGCCTCCCTCACATATCCCTTCAAATTGGATAGATCGTTGAAGGAGACAAATCCCCAACCCCCCTGGTGACAGGCCCGCACATTACCCCCTCGGCTGGTAGTGGTCCCTATCTGTTCCAACTGGGGGCCGGAGTATTCTATCTGGGTCTGCCTCCTCTCCTCTACTGTTATCTGCAGGTAGTCTACATTGGCCTCCTGTAAGGCCTTCTTCAATAAGCTCTCCATAGATTCTCCTTTTGGGTATAATACTACAATTACTTCCCCAGGGCAAGGAAATTTTCATCCACCTGCTTCTGCCACCTCACTTGGAGAACACGAATGACACGAATAGACGAATCTACACGAATAGATAAGAAGATCATAACAACTCACCACGGATTAACACGGAAAGACACGGAAACAAACCTATATCCAAGAAAATGGGAAATGGAAATCCCTAAGCCTCACAGCATTTTTAATTATTAATTGCTAATTGCTCATTTTCCGTGTTGTTCCGTGGTGGGTCTTTTTCTTTAAACTTTGCGTCCTTTGCGACTCTGCGGTTAATTACCTGAGCCGTCAGAACCCCGATTCTGACGGAGGTCTCTATTCTCTTTCCGTGCTACTCCGTGTTTATTGGTGGTGGGTCTTTTGTTTTGAATCCGGTGGCTACCCTTCTACCGCACTTTAGTGCGGGTTGCGGGCCCTTCAGGGCCACTATGGAGTGCTGTGACAGGAGTCACAGCACTCCAAACGGGCTAAAGCCCCGTTAACCCCGACTAAAGTCGGGTAGAAAACTCTGTGCTGTTCCGTGTGAGTCCGTGGTAGGTCTTTTTCTGTTTTCAATCCGGTGGTAGAAGATTCTGCCACCACCTAAAGATTTTTCTCCTCCCCCAATTTTTTCCCTTGACTTTTCTGTTTCGGTTTAGTATATTAAGGGCAGTCAACGGGGATCAGTCTTCTGAGGTCAGGGGGAAATCTGTTGCCCCTGACAATTAACTGATCACTGACCACTGTACACTGCAGTTTCGGGGGCGATCGGCTTCGACGGGGATATGGAAGGCAGGACGGCATACCGAGGTGCCAGAGCCTTGTAAAAATCTGGCTCACAAATATAAATGCAGACGATTACTCGTTAGCATTGGCCGCTTAAAAGAAGTGGCCACGTTCCCTTCGGTCCTTCCCATCGGGCCAAAGAGGGGCGTCGTAATGATGGGATAGTTAGGAACTCTTGCTCAGGAGTCTCTGGCGAAGCAAGATGAGCTGGCCGCGGTTCTAACCTGTCCCTCGGTGAGGATTGGGGCGAGATTAAAAGAGGGACTATGTATGTAGAAGTTCTGGTTGCCTTTCTTCGGACGTGGGTTCGATTCCCACCGCCTCCATAAAAAAATTAGAAAAAGAGCTTGACAGGGATTTTTTTTTGCATATATTTAAGGTAGTTTTGTCTCTTTTAGCAGGGAGAAGTTAGCGACCGAAGGGAGCTAAGTTCGCAAGTTGTGGGGATAAGTCAACTTAACGGGGGCAAAGCCACGGACGAGATGAAGAAGACAAGGATAGATTGGGAAGGAGTGAAAGGGGGAGGATAGTTTATTGTGGAGCCACCTGTAAGGTGAGAAGAGGGGTGGCTTTTAATTTTACTGGTTAACAAAATTTTTTAGTCTGAAAGGGGGTGATAAAGTCTTAATTGGGGGTAGTTTGAAGTCCCGACATAGGTCGGGATTCAATATGACAGCTCTGCAATCCGAGTGAGCGTCTGTCTGCGTACTCCGCACAGGCAGATAGGATTGCAGAACATCAGAGGGTCGGTGAGACCCTATGGAGAACTTGGCGAGCGAAGCGGGCTAAGTTCAATTCAAAAGGGGGTGGTTATATGGTGAATTTGTGATGCCTTTGTTTTCATAGGCTGAAGGCATCAGAATTTTGGGTTTGTCTTTAAACCTTCAAACAATTTTTAGGAGGGAGAAATGAATCGAAGGAAGATTTTGGTTTTCTTGGTCTCTTTATCTCTTGTGGTCGGTCTGGTAGCGATGGCCGGCGCGGTGCAGCCGGAGAGGCCTAAAGTTGCTCCTCTCACCATAGGGCAGCGCGAGGGCCTACCGGAGAGGTTAACTGCAAAGCAAGGGAAGGGAGCGTTTGTGGTTCAATCCTGGGATTTTGATGATGGGATGCAGGGGTGGACTGCCACAGCCTGTGCCGCAGTTGGGAATATCTGGCATCTGGATAACTTCAATTCCTTAGATGGACAGTCCTGGTGGATGGGAGATCCCGCCTTGGGCCCAATGGGTGGTTACGGAGATCTGTGGCAGCAGTATCTGGACTCCCCTCAGATCTCTCTGGGTGCCACCCCCAACCTCAGCTTTTACTTCTGGATGTATAGCGAAACTGAGGAATGGGATGGTATGAACGTCAGGGTTTGGGACGTTACCAGGCATGGTCCTGCTCCAGTTACCATTGACTCCTACACCGACACAACTGATGATGGCTGCCATGAAATCAGGGGTTGGTGGGTCATCCATCCAGTTGAGACTTATGATGACGTCTCGCAGAGGTGTTGGGAGGCCCACAACGAATGGGCCCATGCCGTTTGTGGTGCTAAAATAGACACCATGCCCGGTGGTTTCGCCAGAGAGGATGCCCCTGGGGCTGCGAACTACAGCAAGGTCAACTTCGACCTCGCCTGTTATGCCGGCCATGATGTGGTTGTCAGGCTCTACTTCGCCAGCGACTGGGCTTCCAATGTCGATGATGATACACTGCGTTGGGGCGTCTTTGCGGACAGCATCGTGATTGATGGAACAGATCAGACGGCCAATATGGTCCCTAGATCCGAGCCGCCCGCACCGACATACTGGACACGGAGAACTCCTGGCCACAGCCCCAGCTATAGCTTGTGGGCTCCAGATACCATTAACCGTGAGGTTTTATGTTTGGGGACGCGAGGGGTTGACTTGGACGACTGTGCGCTATCGCCGTGGTTTGAGTTGCCGGATTCAGCTAAGATGGCCTGGATACAATATTACTGGGATGGTTATACTCCCGGAGCGGCCGCTGGCGGATATCTAAACGATTACTATCACATTGCTATTCGCACTAAAGACAACATGGCGTGGAAGGATATGTATTACGATTACGACAGGGCTTTCGACGATACCGCTAGTAACTGCGATGTGCCTGAGCGCTGGAGGTTATGGCATCCAGACTACGGTTATCGGGGATATGATTATCCTGATACCGCTGATACCTCTGGCAACTTCAATGGCTCCATGTACATTACCGACTATGCCGATGCTGGTGACACCGTGCAGCTCAGGATTCAGTGGCAAACTGACACCACCCTCTGTGGTATCAACGTCTCCGGTGGCTGTCCCTGTGGTGCACACTGGACTGCAGGAAGGGGGATATTCTTCGATGATATAGAAATCCATGCCATTACGGAGTTTGGCCACGAGTTGGAGGCTAAGTGGGAGGACGAAGCGGGTAGACCCGCTCCTATGTCCGTGCCGGTGGGCCAGAAACAGTATTTTAGGCTGCATATTCAGAGCAATGGGGTTCTCCCCACTACATCTGCTGCAACGGTTAGTTATGATGTCTGGACTCCTGGATGTCCATCTGGCGTTGCTGCCGATTCACAGCAAAGTGAGGGAACCTTAGGGGCAGGCTTCCCCGCTGGTGCTGATACCATTTTCGATCACTTCACCGTTGCTCCGGTCGGTTGGACACCCACGTCGGCCAGTTTGGCATGCACCCTTTTGGCCAACCTGGAGTTGGAGGTAGATTTAGCGGAGGATGGATTTAAGGTAAACAACACCTTGTCTACGTATTATATCACAGTTACCCCTCCGGATACCGAAATGGTGGGTCATGATAACCGAAGGGCCAGGTCGGGTGAGAGCCAAGTCAGGGGGGCGGCGATGGTTGTCCATTATCATCCCAGTTTCTTCGATGTCTATCATATCTATCGCATGAGTATCTATGCATATAATGGAGCCGCTGCAACGCGTCCCTACGAGTTCACCCTTCTGGCATCTTATGATAACACCTTTGCTACTCCGCTGTTTGCCGTGGTCGGTTCAACTTGGACTAAACCCCTAACACAGGAAGGCCCGTGGAACCATCTGCATCTGTTAGGCCCTGGGCAAGTACCTCTTACTACTCCGTATGTAACGCATGAGGGGGATACCACCTATGGCTACTGGATACAGCCTCCAACGGCTCCGATTTCAGGTCCTGTCTGGATTGCCTTCCAGCACACAGATGCTGCCAATTACTACCCGGGGATGGGCTCGGATGATTATCCCATACCTGATGGTGAGTATAGCTATGCGGCTGATAGCGCCTGGATGGCGACAGGAGGGGCCAGCGGGGAATTCGATTTGCACAGCCCGCAGGACTGGGTGATGAGGATGTGGACATCCAAGGATCCTACTTCAAATGTGAGGTTCGTGCGCGGTGATGTGGATGGCAGTGGCGGTTATACCCTTGGGGATGGACTCTACTTCTTAAATTTCTTTTTTACCGGTACACCCGTCCCTCCCTGTAAGGAGGCCTGCGATTGTGACGATGGTGGTACCCTTACCCTTGGCGATGGTTTTTACTTCTTAGGCTTCCTCTTTACCGGTTCCCCCGCTATTCCTGCTCCCCTTTACTGCGGATTGGATCCTACCCCTGATGCCATTGGTTGTGGGAGTTACCCTCCCTGTGGGGCCAAGGCCAAGGTTGTGGTTAGTGCACCTCTGGTGAGCGTCAAGGGAGCATCTGAGAAGGTTATAGTGAGGGATGCAGAGGTAGAGGATAGAGAGGTTGTGGTTCCTGTGGAGCTGGTCAATGTGGAGGATATTACTGGTGTGGATATTACCTTGGGATATGATGCATCTGTGTTGGAAGCGGAGAAGGTAGATGGTGGAGCCGATTATGACTACTTCGTTGGCTACACTGGAGATGCTGGCCAGGTAAGGATAGGTGTTGTTCCTGACTTTGAGATGAAGGATGCCATAGAAGCTGGAGAGAGGGTGATAGCTGAGGTGGTCTTCAAGGTGAAGGGTAATCTGGGTGATGGAGTGAAGATCTCTGTGGAGAGGGCTGATCTGTATGGTCACGGAGTCAAGCAGGTAAAGAGTGAGTGGATAGGTGGTTTGGTGAAGGGTGGAACAGACCTGCCTACAGAGTTTGCTCTCAAGCAGAACTATCCCAATCCATTCAACCCGACTACTCTCATCAGGTATGCTCTTCCTGTGGACTGCCAGGTGAGGCTTGATATCTACAATATCTTAGGGCAGAGGGTAACCACTCTGGTAGATGGTCATCAGAAGGCTGGATACAAGAGGGTAACCTGGAATGTCAGGGATATGGCCTCTGGTGTCTACTTCTACAGGCTGACTGCTGGTGACTTCACCTCCATCAGGAAGATGGTCTTCTTGAAGTAAGGCCTGGAACGTATGAGGAGGGCTCTTTGAGGGCCCTCCTCCTCATATCAGAGGTAAATTCTACCGCACTTTAGTGCGGGTTAAGGGCCTTTGAGGCCCTCCCAGTGAACGGGCTTGAAGCCCTAAGAACCCTGACTAAAGTCAGGTAGAAGGTAAAAGGCACCCCGACTGAAGTTGGGTAGAAAACTTTGTGTTGCTCCGTGTAAGTCCGTGGTAGGTCTTTTTCTGTTTTCAGTCCGGTGGCAGAAAGGGGGCTTCTTTCACCTCGCTTTGAAAGCTTCATAAAGGGAGATTTTTGAGACTTCAAGTGCACAATGGTAACCGGTTAAACTTTCGGTGGCGAGGGATAGGCCTTATCGCTCTCACATTGCTTCTTTTTGTAGGAGGCATTGAGGCGGCCAATGAAAAGGCTCGGTTGGTTAATCGTCCTCCGGTAATATCCCTTCCCGATTCGCAGTGGGTGGCTGAGGGGGACAGGTTGTTTTTTCAGGTAACGGCTACGGATCCGGACTCAACAGACATCCTCGAACTGAGTTATAGCCTGGAAGGTGGAGGGTCCCCTCCTCAAGGTTGCCAATTTGAGCAGAGACAGATCGAGAGGGGGACATTTACCGAACTGAAGGGAACACCAGGGATGCTTCTTTTGAACTATCGATTAATAGGGGTTGATGGAGAAACTGGGGAGGTATACTCAACTGTAATTATTTCCAGCGCGGGGGATAGCCTTATGCCTGGGGACGGTTACTATGTGATAGCCCATGATAGCTCAGTGGAGAATATTGATCACCTAAACAGCAATGTTGACTGGCAGAATGCCAATGGGACTGGTGACAATATCCTGCTCCTAAATGATTCTGGCGATACCTTAGATGCCCTTGGTTATGGTCCCACCGATACTTCGGGCTGGTTTTTTTGTGGTGAGGGCAGTCCAGCAACGGATGTTACCTTCAATCATAGCCTCGGTCGATATCCGGACGGAACAGATACCGAAAACAACAGCATAGATTTCTATGATTACGCTGTTCCCACTCCGGGTGTAGGTAATGGTTCACCTAAGAGCAACAAATCTACGCTGGTGATCAACGAAG
>DAOVCL010000134.1 GCA_030670005.1 Candidatus Zixiibacteriota bacterium
TCCCAGGCCATGATTGCCGATGCCCTCCACTCCCTCTCCGATGTGGTCTCCACCAGTGTTGTCTTCCTGGGTCTGAGGATAGCCAAGAAGCCACCAGACAGAGATCATCCCTACGGACACGGTGAGGCCGATACCTTAGCCACCCTCTTTGTCGCCATCATCCTGCTCTTAACCGGGGGGTATATGGCCATCTCAACCTTGCAGATTTTCATCCATCGGCGGTTTCACACCCCTAGCCCCATTGCCCTCTGGGCAGCGGTGGGCTCCATACTTCTTAAGTGGCGCCTTTACCGCTATACCCTAAAAACGGGGAAGCTCTCTCATAGTTCAGCCCTGGTGGCCAATGCCTATGACCACAAATCGGATGCCTACTCCTCAGTCGCCGCCCTGGTGGGAATCTCAGGGGCCAGAATGGGCTGGGGATATCTTGATCCCTTGGCTGGGCTCTTCATAGCCGTCCTCATATTGAAGATCTCCTTTCACCTCTTGAGGCCCAATCTTCATCTGCTTATGGAAGGGGTTCCTGATCTCTCAATAACAGACAAGATAGAGGGGATTGCCCTCAAAGTCCCCGGGCTAAAGGGGATCAAGGAGACAAAGGTCAGAGCACTTGGCTCAAACTATCTGCTGGATATGAAGATATTGGTAAAGGGGGAGATGACCGTCTACCAAGGCCACAAGGTAGCCTCAAAGGTGAAGGAGGATCTGCTTAAGGGGAGTGAGAGGATCAAGGATGTGATGGTGCATGTGGACCCTTACCTCGGAGGTTAGCTTGTCGGTAATCTGCCTTTTTGAGGATGCTGGATTCAGCAATCTTCTCCCCCTTGCCTACACCAGGGCCGTCTATGAATTAAGGTGTGGGATATTTACCCTGGGGGAGAAATTGTTTTCCCTCTATCCCGGCCATCGGATTAGCCTCCATTGCCGGGACTATCTCATCGACGCAGTGGCCAAAAGGTCAAATCTCCCTCCTCTTCGGGCCTCAGGGGAGGAACCAATCCTCTTCCTCAATGGAAGGCTCATCCCCCGTAGGGGTTTTTCTCAACTCATCCCTGCAGAGGGAGAAGAGGCCATCTACCTCTGCGGCAAAATAGTGGTGGGGGCGAGGCTAAAGGGGCTCAGGGTCGATGGGTTCATCATCTGGTTGAAAAAAGGAGGGGAGGGCCTTCCAGAATTGGGGGGAAATCTCCCGACCCATCAGATAGAGGCGGCCACCATCGAATATCCCTGGGATCTGGTTACCCATAACGAGAATCTGATAAGGGATGACTTTGCCGCTTTAGGTAAAGGGGGAATAAGGGAGGGGAAAGTAGACAGCCTGGCCAGACTCTTCCCAGAGGAGAATATATACCTGGGGCCAAAAAGCAAGATAGAGCCCTTCTGTAATCTGGATGCAAGCGGGGGCCCCATCTACATTGATAAGGGGGCAACCATATCCTCCCACACCCGGGTGGAGGGACCAGCCTACATCGGGGAGGAGACCATAATAACCGGGGGAAAGATAAGGGAGGGGTGTAGCATAGGGCCTGGATGCAGGGTGGGAGGTGAGGTGGAGGCCACCATATTTGAGGGGTTTGCCAACAAATATCACTCCGGCTTCCTGGGCCATTCCTATATAGGGGAATGGGTCAACCTGGGGGCATTGACTACAAACAGCGATCTGAAGAACAACTACAAGTCGGTAAGAGTGCAGTTAGGGGAGGATTCAATAGATACCGGCGTAATCAAGGTGGGAACATTCATCGCAGAGCACACCAAAACAGGAATTGGCACCCTCTTCAACACGGGAACCGTAGTGGGGGTAGGGTGCAACATCTTCGGAGGGGGACTCCCCCCAAAATATATCCCCTCCTTCCTCTGGGGGGGGAAGGGGAGTTTCTCCGAGCACAAATTGGCCAAGTTCTTAGAGACTGTTAAGGTAGTTATGAAAAGGAGGGGAGGGTACCTCTCCCCCCAGGAGGAGGAGGTCCTCAGCAAGGTCTTTTCTCTGAGTAAAGGGGAGAGAGAGGACTTTCTTAACTCCTCGTAATCACTTAACCTGGATTTTCAAAAAATTTAGCCACGAAAACACTAAGCATGTCCTGAGCGAAGTTGAAGGATCACTAAAAAGATATAACATAAGAGCACCCATTTATTAAACTGAATTTCTCCGGGTTGATTCCTGAACATTTGCTTAATCAATATTTAATTAAGACTTCGGGACTTAGTGCCTTTGTGGCCCACTAATTATTCAGGTTAGGAGGATGTATGCCTGAACTTAGAAAGGATCCGGTAATAGGCAGGTGGGTGATTATCTCCACCGAGAGGGGGAAGAGGCCCTCAGATTTTGAGGGATTGGGCAAGGAAAGAGCTGGGGGGTTCTGTCCCTTCTGCCCTGGGAACGAGGATCAGACCCCTCCGGAGATAATGGCCATCCGCCCCCCTAAATCCCCTCCTGACAGCCCGGGATGGAGCCTAAGGGTTTTCCCCAACAAATTTCCTGCCCTGATGATCGAGGGGAACCTGAACCGGGAGGGAATGGGCATCTTCGACAAGATGAATGGCATCGGGGCACACGAGGTGATTGTAGAAACTCCTGATCACAACCTCGATATGGCCGATTTGGAGCCATCCCAGATTAAGGATGTCCTTCTCGTCTATCGGGAAAGGGCCCTCGATCTGAAGAAGGACCCCAGGTTCAGGTATGTGCTTATCTTCAAAAATCAAGGCAACCTTGCCGGGGCTTCCTTGGAACATAGCCATAGTCAGCTCATCGCTACTCCAATTGTCCCCAAGAGGGTGATGGAGGAGATAGAGGGGGCAAGAAGATACTATGACTACAAGGAGAGGTGCATCTTTTGTGATATGATAGCACAGGAGACAAGGGAGCAGATCAGGGTGGTAAGTGAAAACGACGAATTCCTGGCCATAGAGCCCTTTGCCCCCCGTTTCCCCTTTGAAACCTGGATTATGCCCAAGGCCCATCAGTGCTCCTTCGATAAGATAGAGGATGAGTCAGTAGCGCTGCTGGCTGGGATCTTGAAAGAGGTTCTGGCCAAGGTCTGCCAAGGGCTTAACTACCCTCCATATAACTTTGTGTTTCACACCTGTCCTTATGTAAACCACCACGAGGAGGAGTACCATTGGCACATAGAGTTTATGCCCCGTCTAACTCGGGTAGCAGGCTTTGAGTGGGGGACCGGCTTTTACATAAATCCCACTCCTCCTGAGGAGGCGGCAGCCTTCCTGCGCGGGGTGCAGATCTGAGGCTCTAAACGAAAAGGGTAGCAACTCACGGGGGTCGGGGAACAGGGATCAGCGAAAAACCTCTGACAACTGGCGACGGACAACTAATAAATACCTGATTGCTGACCCCTGACCACCGTCAACTCCTGGTGTGGGAGGCATCTCCCCTGGGCGGAGCCTCGGGCAAGCCTGATGCCAATCGAAAATGTGCTGTCAGGAGGTAACTCCTGACAGCTCTTGAAAGGTCTGGAGACCTCTCCCACAATAGGGGTTAGGAATCAGGAAACAGTTTTCAGGGATCGGGGATTATCCCAGAGCAACAAGACTTCTTGTGTAGGTAGGGTTACTCCCCTGACGAAAGAAGTCATTTTGTGGATGATAACATCTACAAAGAGCGAGGCCAATAGTTCTTGTCATTCTTAATTTTACATTCTTAATTTTGCATTCCAAGCTTACCTGGCAACCGTGAACTGTTACCGAAAAGGAGGCAGTTTGAAGTTGAAAAATAGGGTTCTCATCGTCTCATCCGAGATGGTTCCCTTTGCCAAGACTGGCGGACTGGCCGATGTGACTGGGGCCTTACCCCTGGTTCTCTCCACTCTTGGTTGGGAGGTGAGAACCATAATGCCCAAGTACAGGGTAGTCGCTGAGGGGAGATTCAATCTAAAGAATAGCCTTCCAAAGGGCAGTTCCATCTCCGTGCCCATAGGGGAAAAAGTGGAGAAGGGCTCCCTCGTGGAGACGGTGTTGCCTGAATCAAAGGTGACCTCCTATTTTCTGGTTCACCCGGGATTCTACGATAGAGATGAGCTCTACCGGGACAGAGAGAAGGATGGAGACTATTTAGACAATGATGAGAGGTTCATCTTCTTTGCCCGGGGGACCTTAGAGGCCCTGAAGGCGATGGGGTGGAAACCTCAGGTTATTCATTGCAATGACTGGCAGACCGGCCTCATCCCTCCGCTCCTGAAGACAGTCTACTCCGAGGACGATTTCTTTCAGGAAGTAGCAACCCTCTTCTCTGTTCATAACCTTGGCTATCAGGGTAACTTCCCCCCCGCCACACTTCCCAAGACAGGGCTGAATGGGAACCTCTTCCAGCCTCTGGGACCACTGGAGTTCTGGGGCCAGGTAAGCTTCCTCAAGGCAGGACTGGTTTATGCGGATCTTATCAACACAGTCAGCCAGAGATATGCCCAAGAGATACAATCTGATCCCGAATATGGCCTGGGGATGGAGGGGGTATTGAGAGCGAGAAGGGATGATCTCTACGGCATAATCAACGGGATTGACTATCGGATCTGGAACCCGGAGACCGACAGCTTGATCCCCTACAGATACTCAAGGAATGACCTCTCAGGAAAGGAGAAAGACAAATTTGAGCTTTTGAAAAAAGCGAGGCTCCCCATCCCTTCCAGGAGAGTCCCCCTAATTGGTATCATCTCTCGGTTAGCCGATCAGAAGGGCTTCGACCTGATAGCAGAGGTGATAGACCAGATTATGACCCTGGACCTCCAGCTTGTCCTCCTGGGGACTGGGGATGAGAAGTATCATCTCCTATTTCAAAAGATACGCCGTAAATACCCACAGAAGGCGGGAATAAACCTCACCTTCGACAATAGGTTGGCCCATCTAATAGAAGCAGGGGCGGACATCTTTCTTATGCCCTCCAGATATGAGCCCTGTGGCCTAAACCAGTTGTATAGCCTCAGATACGGCACCATACCCGTGGTGAGAGAGACTGGTGGATTGGCCGATACCATCCAGGACTATAAACCAGAATCCGGTAGAGGAACTGGTTTCGTCTTCCGTAACTATAACTCTCAAGAGATGTTGGGGGCCATTAAGAGGGCTCTCTTCCTCTTTCAGGACAGAATATCCTGGGAGAAGCTTATGCTCAAGGCAATGGAGGAGGACTTCTCCTGGGAGAAATCGGCAGAAAAATATATTCACCTCTACCAAAAAGCAATGGCGAAAAACGGTTAAAACCGTTCAAATGGTTCAAGGGAAATTAGCAAGGGCAATAGTTCACTACCGATAACCACGGACCAGCACAGAAAAACAGGGACCAGTAATCAGTTTACAGGGATCAGGAATAACCAGCATAAACCTCATTCTTAATTCTTAATTGCTTTTTTCGGTGAGATTCCGTGGTGAACTGGAAAAAAAATCCCTTGCATTTTTCGGAGGGAGGTATTAAATTTGAGACAAAGCGGGTGTAGCTCAGTGGTAGAGCCCCACGTTGCCAACGTGGTTGTCGTCGGTCCAAATCCGATCACCCGCTCTCCTTTTCCGGGCGGCATAGCCAAGTGGCTAAGGCAGAGGTCTGCAAAACCTCTATTCCCCGGTTCGAGTCCGGGTGCCGCCTCTACGGCCGGGGTGAGAGAGACACTATGATCCCC
>DAOVCL010000114.1 GCA_030670005.1 Candidatus Zixiibacteriota bacterium
AAGTTCATTCACATCCCCTTCCTGAAAGGAAACCTGTTCCGACAGGCTGGACTTCTTTACAACTTCCCTTGCGTGAGCTAAGAACTCGGGGGACAAATCGAGGCCGGTGACGTGTCCGGCGGGTCCCACGGCCTCCGCCAGCAACAAGGTATGACTGCCAATCCCGCACCCTGCATCCAGTCCCCGGCTTCCTGAAGGTAACTGCAATGCCCTGATTGCCGAACGAATGACTGGCTTTCTCAAGAAATCGGATAACTGTAGTCTTTGTACATAGGTGTCCGTGTCAGGCACTTTGCTTACATTATTATTTTTCTTACTTCCCATGTATGTACCACTTTCATATTCATTGAAATCACCCAATGATTAAAATTATTTATATTGTTATACGGTACTATTATTTTAATTAAATTTCATTAACAAAACAAGTAGTGAATAGCCTTGCCATAAACTTAATATGTACTACTACGATTGAACAAACCATGATACAGGTCGGCGTAAGCTCACAGGATCATGATAAGATTTAAGATATCCTGTTCTTAGAAGGTTATCTTGCGGAAAAAACGGTGCAGAGGATAATAGCGAAAATAGACTCCATCATCGCGTACTTCGGTTACAAGTTTGCTGGAAAATAGAAACGCCGGCAAGCCAATACCAAAGATGATCCATAAAATAACCAACAGAATATCGGGCATAGGTCTATTGCCAAACGGATGATGCAGTAGAAGCTGCTGTACCAATGCATACCACATAAGTGCAGCAACTGCGATTACAACCGTCCAGATCCAGATTTGTCGAACGCGTTGCACCTCACGATAAATCGGGTTTGTTCTGTTTACCTAATTACCCAATTTCCTGATCCCACAATATCTTATACCAGTTGTTCCCGAGTTTTTGGTTCTGGCCTGTCAAGCCTATGGATAATAGGGACACTTCCCATATTCTTAATCTACAAATCTTGTAGCTTTTAATAGACCGTTTCCCTATGCCAAGGATTGCCAGGGATATTGGGATAGATTATCCTCACCTACTCAGTATGGAAACAACCGGGCCCTGCGTATTCTTTGGAGACCTCTAAAGGGGAGATGGATTTAAGAGAATGTTTAAAAAGGAATTGATGCCGCAGCCACTTGGTATACCGCGGATGAAAGCCTGTAAAAATCATAGGAATTATCCCTATACCAGCGAAGCTTCGTCAGCTATTCTCTGCTTCCAAAGATCTTGGTTCCAATCCTGACGATGTTTGCCCCCTCCTCTATGGCCACCTTATAGGAGTTGGTCATCCCCATTGAGAGGTATCTGGTTTCCACATTGGGAATTTGCAGGGACTTTATCCTTTCGAAAACCTTCCTGGTCTCCACAAAATAGGGCCTGGAATCCTCAGGATCTCCGAACATCGGCCCCATAGTCATTAGCCCCATAACTCTTAGATGAGGATATTTTGAGATTTCCTTAATCAGCCCATCTGCCTCCTCTGGTAGAACACCCGCTTTCTGGGGCTCCCTGCCGCTGTTTATCTCCACCAGAACTGGCATAACCTTTTCCAGGAGTGCGCATCTTTTCTCGATCTCTGAGGCAATTTCCAGCGAGTCAACGGTCTCTATCATATCAATAAACCGCACTAACTTTCTGATCTTGTTCCTCTGTGGATGACCAATGAAATGCCAATTCACCCTGTTCCCAATCACCTGATATTTGGCCTCCGCCTCCTGGGCATAGTTCTCTCCCACGATCTCAATCCCACCCTCGGCAGCCTTTAGGATCTCCTCTGGACTCCTGGTCTTCGTAGCTGCCACGAGGGTAACCCCTGGAGGCAACTGAGAGAGTATGGCCCTCACCTTCTCCTTTATCCCCATTATCCCATCCCTGGCTTATAATATCGCCGCCCCTCAAACCTGTGGGCCTCAACTTTCCCCTTCTCCTCTAAGACCTGCAAGTATTTTATTACCTCATTCTGGTGGAGGCCCAGGGAATGGGATATGTCGGAAAGGGTAACAGGCCTTCTCTGGACAAGTTCTAAGATGTCCCCCTCTATATCCTGAACATAGGCCTCCTCCCTTTCCCCTTTAAACCCCGCTATGATCTCACATCTCTGGCCAAAAGAGGCTTTTATCCTCTCCAAGTCGGAGATGGAAAGGGGATGAGCAAATTCCTCACTGGGAGGTCTGACCACTGTATTCAGGTGGACCTTATCTGGCTGCATCTTCCTCACTATCTTTACCATCTTTTCAATCTCTTCCTCTACGTCATTTATTCCCTTAACCAGCATTATCTCCAGCCATATCCTCCCCTTAAATTCCCTGCTGAACTGCAAGATCCCCTGAATTATCTCCCCTATATTTAAAGAGGAGTGGGGCCTGTTCACCCTCTCCAACGACTTCTGGGTGGCCGCATCCAAGGAGGGGACCACCAGGTCTGCTGCCATCAATTCCTCCCTTAGGTCTTCCTTGAAAAGGAGCGAGCCATTAGTGAGCACGGCCACGGGAATATCCGTGATCTTCTTAACCTCCCTGATGAGCCAGCCAATCCTTGAATGAAGGGTAGGCTCCCCTGAACCGGAAAAGGTAAGGTAGTCTATCCTTCCCTTAGAGTCAATGGCCTCTTTTATCTGGGAGAGAACCTCCCCTGTGGGCATCCACTCCTTCCTCTCCACTGTCTTATCGGTTGTCCTCCCCAATTGGCAATATACACAGTCGAAGCTACAGGTCTTGTAGGGAACAAGATCAACCCCCAAGGAGAAACCGAGCCGCCTGGAGGGGACAGGCCCATAGATGTGGTTGAGTTTCAAAGGTTTGCTTATCTTGGGTATCTCCTTCGGTTTTTCACCCTCTTTTCTTCTCTTTACCAGGTCAGAAAGATGAGGGAAGAAGTTTCGCAATTCCTCCATAAAATCTGAAATCGTGTCTATCTCTGTCACCACAGGTTGGAACCTGGTATTGTCCCGGAGTTTAACAAAATTCGGACTCAACCTTCTGCCCACGAAGAGATCACAATCCTTGAGTATCTCGGTAACTGCCTTTCTCTTTTCAGGATCTGCGTGCTTTCTCTCCTGAGGGGATCTGTTCACCCGCTTTTCAATAAACCTGTAATCCCCATTCTCCCAGAGGTCGTAGATGTGGAACTTTTCGGCCATACCCAGATGGGTAGGGGAGATGTTTATCCCATCCTCCGAGCCAAGCGCAATCCTTATTCTCCTCACTTATCCCCCCCTTTTGTATGGTTTGTTTCCTCTAAAATTAACCTCCTTCCACATCCCATATCATAAAAATCCTCTCCCCAGGCCTTCCTAAACATCTCTATGGGATGTCCGCCTGTGCAGTGGGATGGAGCTATCTTCTCTACACCAAGGGATTTCAGCCCTTTTATTATCTTTTCCACATTCTTTTCATCCATTCCTATAAGATGAAAGCCGCCAATAGTTAAATACAGATCTTCCTGGAGAAACTCCTGGGCAAAACTGGCGATGTTTACAATCCCCGGGTGAGCACAACCCGTAACCAGAACAATCCCCTTGTCGATCTTCACCATTAAGGACTGTTCCTTCATCCTTCCCCCCAGTTCCCCAGTGGTATAGACATTAGGATATATCTTCATAGGCCCCTTGACATCAACTTCTTTGGCCCCCATCTTCTCCACTCTCTTCTTTATCCTCCTGGGAAATGATGAGGGGAGATACACCTTTACCTTATTATTCACCTCAAGAAACCTCCAGAGCCCACCAAGGTGATCGGCATGGATGTGGGATATGACCACAGCATCAACATCCTTCGGGTTAACCTTTAAGATCTTCATATTGGAAAGGAGTATCTCCCCATCGCCACCCGTATCAAAGAGTATCCTCTTTCCCTCATCCTCCACCAGACAGGAAAACCCCCAGGATGTCTCCAGCCTCTCATCATAGGGGACATTGTTATAGAGGATGGTAAATGAGGGATGGGAGGCAAGGGATAGAGCTAAGAATAGATATAGACAATACATCTCTCTTCCTTTCAAGTAAACTCAGGGAAGGAAACCTGAGGAGTGAAAAATGGTGAAGCAATCAAGCCATCCTTTCAGAAGACTTCCTCTATTGCCCTCCTGAAACAGCTAAAGTGGAGCTTCGGTTGATCTCCCTTGTGGAAAAACCTTGTATCATCGGCATCGTCGCCGGCTTTCAACTCCCCTCCGGTTATCTCCACCAGATAGATAATGACGAGAACCTCACCGTATATCTTCGTCCTCTCCAGATAGACCCCTATCAGTCCTTTGATAACCCCCTCCATGCCGGTCTCCTCCTTCAATTCCCGGAGACAGGCATCCTCTGGTGTCTCCCCAGATTCCACAAAACCAGATGGTGGCGCCCAACTCCCCCTTCCGGGGTCTTTCCCCCTTTTCACCAGGAGAACCTTCCTATCCCTGATGGCGATGGCCCCAACGGAGGGGATGGGGTTTTTGTAGGCTACAAATCCACATTGAGGGCAATATCCTCTCCTCTTCCCATCGATTATGCCACTCTGGAGGGGGGTTCCACAGAGGGGGCAGAATTTGTAGTCTCTCATCTCAACCTTTTGAAACCAAGCCCTCTTAATAGATTCTCATCCACACCCCCGCTGAAGAGGCGTGCCTTATTTCTCCTGCTATCAGATGAGCCAAATCCCTTAACCGGTATATTTAACTTTTTCCCTAAAATATCGGCTACATCCTCCTCCTCAGCCTCCCCTGTCCATACACTTTTCACCGTTCCGTAAGAAAGAAGGTGATCTATATGCCAGAATTTCTTCTTTTCTTTCCTCAAATGTCTCTTAATCCTTTTTCTTAAATTTCTCTTTGCAGAACCGACATAGAGATAATAGCCCTTGGGGAAGAGAAATTCTCCCAGCTTGCCGATACGGATATTTCGATCCCTGTCCAGATATATCTGCAGGATGTAGGTTATGTCCATCGAAGTTCAGTCGATATCGGCAAGACTTTCCTGGCAGGGAAATCATAATCTACATGATTTTTATTTATCCTAATCATACCATCTAAAAAAGGGAAATTCTTATGCTATGAACTTTGCAAGTGGGACGAACTAAGCTCTTGAGAACGGGGCGATAAACGTCTTTCACTCTCACCCCTGTAATACAATTTTGCAAGATCTTATTTTTTTAACAAAATTTTTCAGGTTGCCTTGAGTAGAAGACTTCTACCACACTTTAGTGCGGGTTCTTGGGGTTGAGTCCAGTGAACGGGCTACCCGTCCCGAGACGGAACGGGTCGGGAAAGCCGGGTAGAAAAACTGAAAACAATGGGAGGGTGGCAGAATCGGGGTTCTGCCACCTCGGTGATTCTTATTCGTGTAAATTCGTCTATTCGTGTCATTCGTGTTCCAGAGATTCAGTGAAATCTGTGGCCCTTGTTTGGTTGCGGCTTTGCCGCGCTATGGAAATCTATGTTATGTAAAATTTCCCCATTTGGCTTTGCCAGCCGAATAGCTCACCTTCCCATTAACCCTTAACCACCTTCAGGAACTTCCTCTTCCCCACCCTGAGAATGATCTCCCCCCCTAAGGGGACCTCCAGATCAACATCCTCTATCCTCTTTCCGTTAAGATAAACCCCGCCACCCTTGATCATCCTCCTGGCCTCCCCTCCGCTGGAGAGAAGGCCAGTGAGGGTAAGAAGCCTTACTATCCAGATATTCGGTTTCTCCCATTTAAGCTGGAAAATAGGGATCTCCTCCGGGAGTCTCCTCCTCTGGAACACCCTTTCAAATTTTGCCTTCGCTTCCAGGGCGGCCTCCTGACTATGGTAGAGGGAAACGATCTTGGTCGCCAGTTGTTTTTTGAGCTCCATAGGATTTCGCTGAGGGTCATTTAGTCGACCCTCTATCTGGGAGAGTTCCCCTGGGGAGAGGGGGAGGAGCAATTCGAAATAGGGATAGATGAGCTCATCGGGGATGGACATCAGCTTGCCAAACATCTCTCCCGGTTCCTCAGCTACTCCTACATAGTTCCCCAGGCTTTTGCTCATCCTCCTCTTTCCATCCAATCCCACCAAAACCGGAAGAGTTATGGCCACCTGAGACTTCTGGCCATAGTCCTTCTGGAGGTCCCTTCCCACCAAGAGGTTAAACTTCTGCTCAGTGGCCCCGATCTCTACATCAGCCCTGATGGCCACCGAATCATAACCTTGCATCAAGGGGTAGAAGAGCTCATGGATGCTTATGGGGTTCCCCTGAGCGTAACGGTTGGAGAAGTCATCCCTTTCCAATATCCGAGCTACGGTATACTTGGCCCCCAACTTCATTATCTCCTCAAAGGACATTTTGGAGAACCATTCCCCATTGTAGTGAACCTCGGTCTTCTTCCTGTCTATAACCTTAAAGAACTGGTCCAAGTAGGTCTGTGCATTAAGGGCAACCTCCTCATGGGAGAGCTGGGGCCTGGTCTGGGAACGGCCGCTGGGGTCACCCACCATCCCGGTATAATCCCCCACGATGAGGACTACCTGATGTCCCAGATCCTGAAACTGCCTCAGCTTTCTCAGGCCTATGGTGTGGCCGAGGTGAATATCAGGGGCGCTGGGATCAAACCCCTGTTTCACCCGTAGGGGCCTGCCCTCCTTGAGAGATA
>DAOVCL010000220.1 GCA_030670005.1 Candidatus Zixiibacteriota bacterium
AAGATTAAGGTAGTACTGCCCTTCTTCAATTCTTCCCCTCTTTATGCAACCCTGTCCATGGATATGGCACTTCTCTTCCAGGACGGACAAGATCTCCTCCTTCTCCCCTACCCCATCCTGGGAGAGGAGTTTGACCAAGGCCTTTATCCTGAACCTGTCTTGCCCCCAATAGATTTGGGAGAGCTGGTCGGCTCTTCCTCCCCTCTTTACGATCAGTGGCTTCTCAATAAGGTAGACGGGCATGCGGGAACCTATCCTCAACCAGAGATCATAATCCTCACAGACCGGAAAGCTCTCATCGAACAACCCCACCTCTTCGAAAACCCCTCTCTCTATCATTACCGATGAGGGGCTGATGAGACAAAGGGGAAGAAGCTTTCTCAAAATCCAACCGGAATATTTTCTGTGCCTTTTCCCCTGGTTAACCCTCTTTCCTCCCCTTATCCAAACCTCATCTGTATAGGAAACCCTTATCTTAGGGTCACCTTTCATTAACCTAATTTGTTCTTTTAACTTGTCCCTTAGCCAGAGGTCATCTGAGTCCAGAAGGCAGATATATCGGCCCCTGGCGACCTTTATCCCCAGATTTCTGGCTGCGCTCACCCCCCTGTTTTCCTGAAAGAGGTATCTTATCCTCCTTCTATACCGGGAGAGGAGAGCCTGGGTAGCATCGGTTGAGCCATCGTCAACTACTATCAGCTCAAAGTCGGTATAGCTCTGGGAGAGGACAGAATCTATCGCCTGGGCCAGAAGGTCTGCCCGATTAAAGGTGGGAATAATTACACTTACCTCAGGGATCCTCACCTACCAAAGCTGGCCACCGCCCTTTCTGCGCTCTCATAGGTATCAAAGATGGTAATCAGTTTGGTTATCATAAGAATGCTCTGCACCCTCTCCGTAACCTGGGCCAGTTTGAGATCACCACCCGCATTCTTCAGGGAAGTATAGGCACCCATCAGGGCCCCCAGACCAGAGCTATTCAACCACTTGACCTTCCCCAAATCCACCACTACCTTCTTCATACCATCGGCTATGAGGCCCTTAATATGGTCGTGAAACTCCGTTGTCTCTGGTCCCCCCATCAGCTTGCCGCTAAGGCTAATGACTGCTACATCACCCCTTATCTCCTCCTTTATCTTCACTGATGACCTCCTTGTTTATAGTCAATTTAATATTTTTACCCGAAGATGGCAAGGGATTTGTGGCCCGTTTCTCCATTTTATCAATCGGTCTATAGTATTTTGCTCACTTAACTCAGATATCCCCATGGCTGCAATCAGGGGGGGCCGGCTAATTTGTTGCTACTCAGGACAATCTGTTGACCTACCCAATTGTCCAAGTCCTTGTTTTTGAATGGCTTGCGTGGGATGATATCTTTTCAATATCGTCACAGGTATCGTCCCACGTTCCCCTATGTGAAGCAGGGTTGGCTAAGAGTCCATTGCACAAACGCCTGAAGGAGATTCCACAGGGTAACAACTTTGTGGGGTTCTCAGTCAGGTCACCTGCATTTTGCCTTGACACATCCAAGGAAGACGGCTATTTTGAGAACACCTGTTTAAGACGACTCAAAGCATTTTTTATATGACATGGCTTTTATGCGAGTCACATAACACGAGCGCTCATGGGGCGCAAATTGTGGACAGTGTCCCAAACTGAATCGCTCTTCTCAACAATCTCCCTGTGGGTGAGAGACACTTCCTGAGGAGTGCCTTAATTCTATCCATTACCTTTAGCCCACGGAGATTTAGGAAAAATTCAATGGCAGCTACATAAAGGGGCAAATATCGCTTGGTTACTCCTCTATAAACCCTTATCCAAGGCCGAATGATAGACTACAAACCCTCCATGGTGTTGACATGAACATCACCCCGTGCATATTCACCCTTACTATGATTGACTGCTTCATGAGGATAACCAGAGGCAGGAAGGAAATTATAAACATCATACTCGTCTGTGTAGACAGTGCTTCCCTGCTCAACATAGCTTTGAACCAGCGGCTTAATCGTCTCTTGCCTCACATTCTTGGTCACCTCCAAACGGATCCCCCCATTGCGCCGCACAAAACCTATCACAGGAGGTTTGTCAACATCCCAAGAACCTCTCCCCTTCCGCTTCAATCCCCTCTTCCTGGGTGGCCGACCAAGATCTGTAGAGCCTTTAGACCCACTGGTAATGTAAATCTCATCGACCTCAATCGTATCCCTAAGCTTATCGTATATGCGGTTGGTGTAGATTGAGCCGTGGATGAGTTTGACCATACGGCTAGCAGCCTTATAGCCAATCTCAAGCTCTTTAGCAAGCTCAAGGGTTGATTGCTTTTTATCCAAAAGATAGATGGCAAAGGTCCACTTAGTAAGTGGTATCTTAGAGTGTTAAAAGATTGTCTCCGTCTTGTCATTGAAGGTGCGATGACACCGATTGCAGAAATATCTGGAGAAAGAGCCCTCATAATTTCCATGAGAATAGACATCTGTGGATCCACAATAGGGGCAGCGGAGACCTTCTTCCCATTTAATAGATGTTAAGATTGAGGCACATATTTGCATATCGAAAAGATCGGCAAGTGTTGCCATATTCT
>DAOVCL010000101.1 GCA_030670005.1 Candidatus Zixiibacteriota bacterium
ACATATATACCCTCATCCAAGAGATCACTGGCAAAATCCTGAGCCAGTTGGGCATCGTTTTCGAATTTGCCAAACATTATGGGAACGATAGGGTGCTCTCCCGGCCTTATATCAAACCCAGCTTCGGTCATCCTTTGGCGAAAATAGGCGGTGTTTTCCATCAATCTGTCCCTCAGTTCAGTGGTGCGAGAGAGGAGATCCATCACCCCGATGAGGGCCCCGACAATCACCGGGGGCAGGGTGTTGGAGAAGAGATAAGGTCTGGATTTCTGCCTCAGCCACTCGATTAGCTCCCTGCGGCCGGAGATACACCCACCAGAGGCTCCACCAAGGGCCTTGCCGAAGGTGGTGGTGATCAGATCAACTCTGCCCATTACCCCTCTATACTCATGGGTGCCGCGACCGGTCTTGCCCATAAAGCCGGTGGCGTGGGAATCATCCACCAAGACCAGGGCATCATATTTTTCCGCCAGATCGCAGATTCCATCGAGCTTGGCGATGTCCCCATCCATAGAGAAGACCCCATCAGTGGCTATTATCCGATACCTGGCCCCCTGGGCCTCCTTGAGCTTGGCCTCCAGATCGGCCATATCCGAGTGATTGTAGATGAATCGCTGGGTCTTGCAGAGCCTGATGCCATCGATAATGGAGGCATGGTTCAACCTATCGGGGATTACTGCATCATCCTTGGTGAGGAAAGGCTCGAAGACGCCCCCATTGGCATCGAAGCAGGCCGCATAGAGAAGGGTATCATCGGTGCCCAGAAAGCGAGAGACCTTCTTCTCGGCGAGCTTATGGATCTTTTGGGTGCCACAGATGAACCTCACCGAACTCATCCCATATCCCCACTCATTCAGGGCACGATGAGCGGCCTCAATGACCTGGGGATTTGAGGAGAGTCCCAGGTAGTTGTTGGCACAGAAGTTTAAGACCTTCTTCCCTCCCTCCACCTCTATCTCTGCCCCTTGAGGGGTGGTGATCACCCTCTCCTCCTTGTAAAGCCCCGCCTCCCGAATGGATTGCAGTTCCTTTTTCAGATTACCTTTGATTTTTCCATACATTGTTACCCCCTTTGCAAAAGTTCCCAGGGATCAGTTCCCAGGGATCGGGAAAAATCCGTGACAACTGACTGCTGACCCCCGTGAGCTGTTACCCCTCTTTTTTTACCCCAGAACCCTGAAACTACTTGGCACCCTTTGGGGCCAAGCCCCTTTCGGCCATTCTGGCTTGAGCCTTTTTCAGCTCTTCCTCCTGAGGGAAGAGGACTATCTTCGCTGAGCGACGGGGGAGGGCCAGACTGGCCTTGAACCCCTTCTCATAATCTTCCAGTGCAAACATATGGGTGATCACTGGGGAGATGTCCAATCTGCCTGAGGAGAGGAAGTTTCGCACCCGGTACCAGGTGTCGAATATCTTCCTTCCGCTGATGCCCTGAATCTGTGCTCCCTTGAAGACTATTCCGTTGTTGTAGTCTATTTGGAGTGTGGATTGGGTGGCTATGCCAAAGGCGGTAAACCTCCCCCCTCGCCGGAGCATCTGGATACCCTCCTCTATTCCCTGTTGGCTTCCGGTCATCTCCAGGACGATATCTGCCCCATAGCCGCCAGTGTACTCCCTGATATAGGCAACCCTATCCTCATCCTTCCTCTTGGCATCGATAACAAAGTCGGCCCCCATCCTTCTGCCGATCTCCATATTATGCTTTGACATCCCCACCAGAAAGATCTGGGTAACCCCAGAGCAACGGGCAACCCCCACCGCAAAAAGGGCTATGGGCCCATCGCCGATGAGCACCATTGACTTTCCCGCCACATCGTTGTCCTCCCCTAAGACGGCATATACGGCATTGCCCAGTGGCTCCTGTAAGGTAGCAAATTCTGGAGGGATGGAGCGGTCGTTGACCCAGCAGATGGTCTCAGGGATGGCGAAATATTCGGCAAAGGCCCCATCACAATCAACCCCTAAGATCTTCATCCTCTCCCCTAAGTGGAATTGCCCTAAAAGGGCCTGCAGGTCCCTGGGGTGGTAGATGTGGGTCTCAGCAGAGACATAATCCCCTACCTTGATATACCGCACCTGCTTTCCTACATCCACCACCTCGCCGGCCACTTCATGTCCCAGGATCTGAGGCAGATTCCTGGCCCTTATCCGTTCCTGGGACCAGGGGTCCCAATTGTAGATGTGGACATCTGTTCCACAGATTGAGGTGGCCTCGACCCTAACGAGAACTTCATCCGGTTCGATCTGGGGAAGGTCAACCAGCCTTAGCTCTGCCCCTGGCGACGGCTTCAGCTTTACCACAGCCTTCATTCTTCGGCCCATAGATTTTCCTTCCTTTAGGGATAGAGAAGATCCTCTATCTCCCCCTTACAGGTTTTCATATCAGAACCTTTACAGGTTTCCTCCAAGCCCCGTTGAAAGATGGAATCTTGAGAGGCTTCTTTAATGGCTTTTTCCATATATTCCTGGGCTTTTTCCTCTGACCCCTGGGAGAGAGAGATAAGCCCCAGAAGGACATAGGGCTTGGCCCTCTCCTCTCCCTTTAATGCCTTCTTGGCTGCCCCCTCGGCTTCCCTAAGATCACCTTTGCCGTAGAGGATGTAGCCCAGGTCCAGCCAAAAGTCCGGCCTTGGATCCAGGGATAAGGCCTTTTTTATCAATTGGAGGGCATCCTCTGACCTCTTTTCTTGAAGAGTATAGACGAGGGCCAGCCCATCCATCGCCTCTGCATCCGATGGATCATGCCTAATGGCCTCCTCCAGCTTCCCCTCGGCCTCTGGAAATCTACGAGCCTGATAGAGGGCCAAACCCAGATAACGGTGAAGGATGGGCTCATCTGGATTATCCCGCAGGGCCTTCCTTAAGGGGCGCAAAACAAGTTCCCAATCTTTATCTCTCCCGGCCAAAAAGGTAAGCCTTTGAGCAGCTATGGAGATCCTATCCCTGGTCTCTTTCAGCCCCTTGTCGAGTTCAGACGCCTTCTTCTCCGCCCCGATCCCCTTGAGTTCCTCTATCCTTTCCTCTATGAGCCTGACAGTGCGACCTGAGCGGGAGAGGGCCTCCCCCAGCCAGCCAGCCTCCTCATTCTCCCCCTCGTGGAGTTGGGCCAAAAGGAAGTTGTGGTCAAAGTTGTTTTCCATCTCCCTGGCCTTTTCGAACTCAGGAATGGCCTCTTTGAGCTTTTTATCCCCCATTAAGGCCAGGCCCTTATAAAAGTGGAGCCGGGGATAGAATGGAGAATGGCTTTCAATCTCCTGATAGCATCTGAGAGCAACGGGGAAATCACCCCTCTTCAACCACTGGTATCCCAACTTGTAGAGGGCCAAAAAGTTTCCTCGATCTAAATCCACTGCCCTCTGGTAGTAGGTTAGGGCCCTGCCGGGCTGACCCCTCTCTATCTCCAGATCGCCAAAGAAGAGGGCCTGAGAAGAGCGGATCTGGTTAATTTGATATCGGAGAAGGAAAGGGGACCCCAATATTAAGAGGAGGACAAGAAAGAGGAGGCCCATCCTTCCTCCCTTTGGTAGTCTCCATCTCTTTACTTCCCTTTCCGAAAGGGAAGCGGTGATTACCAAGAACAGCCAGAAGAGCATAGCGACTGGCACAGTTCTCAGGGTGAGATTGGCCAAATTGTCCAATAGTATGGCCAGACCACCTGCCCATAGGCCCAATCTGAGATGTCCAGACCAATCATCCCCCTTTTCAAAGAGCTTGGCCCCTCGCCTCAAGAAGCTAATTACTAACCAGAGGAAAGTCCCCACTCCCAGGAGTCCCGTTTCCACGGCCGCCTCCAAGGGCTCGGAGTGGGCATGGCCGAGATAGAGCTCCCTTATCTCCAAGAACTCAGGGTTAGGATTGAATTTAGTGACAACCGTGGAGAATGTCCCCCAGCCATAGCCTATGATGGGGGATGCTAAAAAGGCCCTCAGGCTGGCTATCCACCCCTGAAGCCTGGCCTGAAAGCTGGGAACCCTCCAGAAATGGAGCAGTGTCTCCAGCCTCTCCAGGATAACCTGAGGGGCAAAGAAAAAAAAAGAGCCAAAAATATCAACGGGATGAGGAAATACTTTAATCCCCATCCTTCCCTTTTCCTATATCTTAGCCAAAGGGCCAGCCCTCCCCCTAAGAAGGCAAGCCAGGCAGTTCGGGTAAGGGTTAGAGCCAAAGAGCTTAAGAAGAGAAGGGAAAGGGCAACAAAGATAAGTCTCTTTAATTTCCCCTTTTCTCCAATTATCAAAGCGATATTCAAGGATAGGATACCAGCCAAGAAACCGGCGAAGAAGTTGGCATTGCCAAAGGTGGAGGGTATCCTGGTGAGATTGGCCTCTTGCCAGGAGAAGATCCTGATGCCAAAATGCTGAAAAAGACCGAAGAGGGAGGCCAAAAATGATGTCCCTAAAAGAAGATAGATCGTCATCTTTATTTTCTTTTCCCCTCTAATCTTTTGGGAGCCGATGAAGAAGAGAATAAAGAAAGGGAGAACCCAGAGCAGGCCCCTCTGGCTTATGAACTTATATCTGGAAAAGAGAAAAGAGAGCAGGATAACCGCCAGAAATGCAACTATCGGTAGATTGAGGGGGTTTTTGCTCAGCTCAACCTGAGAGATAAGTGCCGAGTCCAGAAGCCATAAGAGGAGGAGAAGATATGCGCCTCCGAAGAGCAGAAAGGGCTTGATGATAGTGGCATCGGCGGTGTTGATTATTATGGCCAAAGGAAGCAGAATAATAAGAAGCCAGAGAATGGCCACAATTGGCTTATCTAAAATAGTCCCCCTCATTCTCCTCCTTGTTTAGCTTAAAATACTCTTTAGCTTAGTCCTTGTCAACAAAAAATCGGAGTATGGTCGGGAAGTTATCCTCTAATGAAGAAATACCGGTTGACGGAAAGTGAAAATTTAGTTATCTTATAGGGAAATAGCGGAGAAGACAACAGAAAGGAGAGAATGATAATTCAACACAAGGTATTTTTAGCTTTTTCCCTCATCTTTTTGGCCTGGGGAAACATCGGGATAGCTGCTGGGAATGGTGATTTATATGAAAATGTGACCAGGCTTAGATGGGCTGGCCCTCCGGGCTCGGAACCTGGCTCCTATGAGGATTTCATCAGGGAACACGATCTCCTATCTATTCCCCCCTTGAATATAAGGGAGGTCTATCGCACCTCTTGGAGGGTGAAGGGAGACCACATATTGATCGTGGTGGAGGAGAGCCTCTACCCCTTAATAGAGGCTGGGCTTATGGGATATGTGGGCGATTTGGAGGTCCAGGGCTACACTGTGACCGTAGTCCTGGATACGGCCTTTGGGGGAACCCCGATGGAACTGCGGAATTATCTCCGCTCAATCTACGACTTAGAGGGGCTCTCTGGTGCCCTCCTCATTGGGGATCTCCCCATAGGCTGGCACGAGTCGACCTGGGATGATGGCGTATATGAAAGTTACCCCTGTGACTACTTCTTTATGGACCTGGATGGAGAATGGTTTGACATCGATGATAATGGCATCTACGATCTGCACTCCGGTGGTAGACTACCGGAGATCTGGATAGGGCGGATGATTGCCTCTCCACTGGATGGGGATGAGCCAACCTACATCAACAACCTCCTCAGCAAATCCGCCTCCTACAGGCAGGGAACCCTCACTCAGCCCCGAAGGGGGCTAACCTTTATAGATGACGACTGGAGTGGCTGGACCACCTGCGGGATGGATTCCATCTATTCTTTCCAGGTGAAAGTCGTTAATGACCACCAATCAACCGTTGCCGATAGCTACAAGATCGAACTTGGAGAAGGATACGAGACCATCCAGGTCTGCGCCCATTCCTGGTCTGGTGGCCACCACTTCAGCTCAAAGCCCTGTTACTGTGCCTCCTATGCCCACGCCTATATCCAATCTGAATCCTCCCAGGAGTGTGAGTTCAGAATTGGCGGCAAGGATGGCTTCAAGGTCTGGCTGAACGGGGAGGAGATACTCACAGATGCGGATGGAACCCAGGGCATAGACGATGACCATTGTCCGGTTACCCTGAACGGAGGGGTCAACTCCCTCCTGGTCAAGGTTGATCAGGATAAGGATGAATACGGTTTTGCGGCACACTTCACCGATGCAGAGGGAAATCCCATCAGTGGACTGACCTATCACTTGGAGGATCCCACCGATCCCAATCGGCATGCCCCCTATATCAGCGCCTGGCTCACCAATGGGTTTCATCCCTGGGATGACTTCTGGGGCTCATTAGACCATGACTTCTTAGGGGGAGAGGCGGAGATTGATGCCTATGAGGGCCTCGTCTCTGGAGGGAAGACCTGGCTGCTTTGGGATATCGGCTCAGGGTTTCTCGATTTTTCCACCATCTATGATGATATGGATGTTGGAGCTGTCTATGGTTTTACCCATATCTACAGCAGTTCCCCCCAGTCCCTCAAGCTCTGGCTGGGGACATACTCTGGGGCAAAGGTGTGGCTGAATGGAGATGTGGTCTATTATGACAATACCTATCATACCTTTGAACCAGATGCCCAGGAGGTCAACCTCCAGCTCCTGGAGGGGTGGAATCGGCTCTTGGTCAAGATAAGCGTCTGGTATGGGGCTAAGCTCTCCGGTAGGGTAGGCGATGCTGAGAAGATGGAGGTGGAGGGGCTAAGCTACGATCCGGCCCCCACCCATCCGGATTACATCCACGGATGGTTGATGAATGGCATCTATAAGAACCACGACCCAGAAACCAGGCTTACCCAGGATTACCTCAATGGGGAGTCAACTGTACTCCCCAGTGAAGGGGATTCCACAGGGTCCTTTAGCTGGGTCCCTGGGTTTGGCTACCAGGATTGGTTTGACCTGGAGTCATACTTCTCCAAGGATGGAGGGTGGGTCTACTCGGAGGACATTGAAACCATAGGCCCAGATGGGCTCCTCTACAACCTCTTCGCCTGTTCTGCGTCTCGTTATACCGAATCAAACTATATAGCTGGAAGATATACCTTTGCCGATACATACGGCTTGGCCACCATTGGATCGACAAAGTCCGGTTCGATGCTCTACTTTAAGCACTTCTATGAGGAGATTGGAAAAGGTAGCCCTGTGGGAGAGGCCTTGAAGAGGTGGTTTAGGAAACAGGGAGAGGACGGATTCGACAACTGTGAGGTCTGCTGGTTCTATGGTCTCACCCTTATTGGAGATCCAACCGTCAATTTTTCATCCGATCTTGTGCCTCCGGCGGTTATAGCCGATCTGTCAGTAGGCAGCGTAGAAAAGACCTCTGTTGTCCTCTGCTGGACAGCCCCGGGGGACGATGGGAATATGGGAAGGGCCACCATCTACGACCTCCGCTACTCCCA
>DAOVCL010000060.1 GCA_030670005.1 Candidatus Zixiibacteriota bacterium
GCTTGATGCCGTGACTATGGATGATATCTTTACTGGAGTGCTCAAACCGATAGTATTTGGATTTATCATCTCCTTGGTGGGTTGTTATATGGGTCTGACCACCAGTGGGGGCACAAAGGGGGTAGGTAGTTCAACCACTAGGTCCGTGGTGGTCTCATCTGTCTCCATTCTCATCGTTGACTTCTTCTTGGGCAAGCTCCTTTTGGCCTTTCTCACCTATACCTGAGCCAGGGAAGCTTGAAATAGCTATACCGTCTCGGAAATTCTACCAATTCCGAGCCAGTCATCAGGGGGTTTGGGGGAAAGGATATGCCTTCCCCCAAGGGATAACAGTCCCGACCTGTCGGGATGCCATATCCCGAGAAGGTGGGGATTGGAAGTTAGTGAACGGAGTGAACCAACTTGATTGAACTGGTGGACATTCACAAATCGTTTGGCAACAAGCAAGTGCTTAAAGGGTTAACCCTATCCGTGATCAGGGGCGAGACCCTGGTTGTTTTGGGGAGAAGCGGTTGTGGCAAAAGCGTCCTTCTGAAGCTCATCCTGGGGTTGATGAGACAGGATTCCGGCAAGATAATAATGGACGGAGAGGACATCTCCCAGATTTCGGAGGAAGAGATGACGAAGCTAAGAAAAAAATTTGGTATGCTCTTTCAGGGAGGTGCCCTCTTCGACTCCCTGACCGTGGCAGAGAATGTCGCCTACCCCTTGAAGGAACACACCAAGATGACAAGGGCTGAGATCAAGGAGAAGGTTGCCGAAAAACTGGCCTTGATGGAGATGGAGGGGACAGAGGGCCTTATGCCCTCCGATCTCAGTGGGGGGATGAGGAAGAGGGTGGCCTTAGCCCGGGCCATAGCCTTAGAGCCGGAGTATATCCTCTACGATGAGCCAACCACAGGTCTTGATCCCATCACCGCAGAGAGGATAAACAGATTGATCAGAAGGATGCAGACCAAATTTGGGGTCACCTCCGTGGTGGTAACCCATGAGATCTACAATGCCTATATGGTAGCCGACAGATTGGCCATGATTCACGAGGGGAAGATCCTGACCTCAGGGACGGTAGAGGAGATAAAGAAGACGGAGATGCCCTTTGTGAGAGAGTTCATTTCCAACCAGGCAGGTGAGTAATGAAAAAAACCGTTCATTGGATGCACTCCTATGAGTTAAAAGTGGGATTTTTGATCTTAGTTGGTATCCTCTTCCTGGCGGGGATGATATTGTCCATTGGGAAGCACCAGGGAATGTTCCGGAAGAGGTATGAGCTTAGGGTTTTGATGGATAGGGTGAGCGGCCTACAGGTGGGGGCCCCGGTCAGGCTGGCCGGCCTTGGAGTGGGGAAGGTGATCAGCATAGAGTTCCCTAAGGGGATGGAGGAAAAACAGGTTGAGATCACCCTGAAGATAGACCAGAAAATCCAACAAAGGATCAGAAAAGACTCCGTGGCCCATATAGGAACCCTGGGCCTTTTGGGGGACAAATTCGTGAACATCACCCTGGGTTCGTTTGATCAGCCAGTTCTCCAGCCGGGAGATTATCTCCAGGGTTCCACCCCTATTGACATTGAGGAGATTATAGAGGAGGGAGTTAAGGTCTTAGAGGATCTGAAAGCGATTTCTAAAACCTCCAGGGAGATAGCCGAGAAGATAAACAGGGGAGAGGGAACGATAGGAATGATGGTCAATGACCCGACCATCTATTTTAAGCTGGATGAGATTTTGGCCTTGACCAGAAGATTGGCTGTAAAGATAGAGAGTGGGGAAGGAACTGTCGCCAAACTTTTCAACGATCCTGAAATCTACAAAAATTTAAATAGGCTTCTGGTCTCCGTAGGTTCCCTCTCTGATAATCTGCAGAAGGGGGAGGGAACCTTAGGCAAGATGGTTAGGGATACGACGCTATATACCAATCTCACCGGGTTGGTGGGGATGATTTCCTCTATCTCTGAGAGGATAGAAAGGGGACAGGGGACTGCTGGGAAGTTGGCAAAGGATGAGGAGCTCTACCAGGATCTGAGGAGGACGATAGGGGATCTGGACGAGCTGATCAGGGACATAAAGGAGAACCCGAAGAGATACTTCAAACTGAAGATCTTTTGATTTTTCTGGGAAAGTCCTGGAGTTAGATCTCTCCACCTGCTGCCTGGGAAGTTCTACTTTGTTGAACTTACTCCCTTTGATTGCTAACCTCTCCATAGGATCTTACCGACCCTTCCCGATGTGCATCGGGAATCGGATTGCAGAGCTGTCACCCCTGAATCCCACACTTATGCATAGCATATGCCACAAGGTCACCAAGCCCCAATGGGTTAATAAATTTTAGATTAAAGCAAAAGTCCATAGAGTAATCCAGCGCGGCAAAGCCGCAACCAAACAAGGGCCACAGATTTCACTGAATCTCTGGAACACGAATGACACGAATAGACGAATTTACACGAATATGAATCACCGAGGTGGCAGAACCCCGATTCTGCCACCCTCCCATTGTTTTCAGTTTTTCTACCCGGCTTTCCCGACCCGTTCCGTCTCGGGACGGGTCGCCCGTTCACTGGACTCAACCCCAAGAACCCGCACTAAAGTGCGAGAAGTCCTCTACTTAAGGCAGCCTGAAAAACTTTGCCCAAAAAACAAGATCTTGCAAGTTTGTAGTACAGAGCGGCTCAGTTTACAAACAGATCTACTCTAATGTCTCATATTCTTGGTGACTTAGTGTCTTCGTGGCAAAAATTTATGAATAGATCGGGTAAAGTAGGGATCAGCCAAAACGATCGCGAAGGGGAGCATAAACCCATTATCGACTATAACCTGTGACATGCATTACCCAACGTGGGCCTAAAAGACTGGGAATTTGGCCATCACTGGCCGGTGGTCAGACACCTGCTGGAGGTAGTTGAATATCTCGTCATCGAGTCGAAGAGTGGTGGTCTTCCCTCCTGTATATTCGTCGAAGGCATCCCTGGAAATGAGGATATGGTCGATGAGGCTGGAGTAACGGGGATAGGAGGTGAGGTGGGGATCTTTGGTTAGGGGACTGGTGAGAAAACGGTAGTTGAGGGAATCCTCGATAAAGACGGTAAAGGCGTTCTCGTCCGGAGGATCGTCGATCCGATCGTTCCAATCGCCGGCCACCACGAAATCCTTCTCGGCCGAGGAGGCCACCTGGGAATCGATGTACTCCTTCAACTTTTGAGCCGCCTCTCGTCGTCGCCTAAGATCAACTGAGTCTGCCCCCGCCTTTAAATGGATGACTATAAGACGAAAATCGAACATCTTCCCATCGTTTTGGGCGACAACTGTCATCTGTAAAGGGGGGCGAGGGAAGGCATAGCTATCATTGGTGAAAATTTGACCGACATTTTCGATGGAGATCAAACCCTCTTTATAGATAACACCGGTTTTCTGATACCACTCCCCGTAGTCATCGTTGGAGTAGAGACCCTCGTACTCCTCAAGGCCCCTGAGAAGCTGTCGGAAGGCCACGGTATCGCTGACCTCCTGCACGGCGAAGAGGTCAACATCGAGGCTCTCGATGATCTGTTGAACCTCCCTCACCGTGGTCTGTCCGGCGAGAGGGAAGTTCTCGATGTTCCAGGTGACGATCTCCAAAGTTTCCTCCTCTCCACGAGATGTCACCGCAAGAGGGGATTCATCTAACGGCTTCTTCTCCCGACGGCCACAGGAGTTGGCCAATAAGTTGACCCCCAGCAAGGGGATGAGCAGATACCGGAACAGGAGGGTTCTACATCTTTTGGTCTCTTTATCCATCCTCACCCTATCGCCAAGGGAAATCATCGACAGTCCATTTAACCAACTCATTTTAATTTAACGATAAACGCCTCTTCTGTCAATAGTCTTCAATGCCAAAACCGTAGAGGGGATGGCCTTGACAGGCGAAGGCATTTTTTATGCGTTTTAGGTATTAACCAAGGGAAATGATCACATTGGGTTTGGTTAGCACATTTCTATCAACCCAACGTAAGTAGTAACTTTCTCGGATCCGAATAGGGGAGGCTCAATGGGGAGAGACTCCCCTGATGAACTTAGCTCCCTTCGGTCGCTAACTTCTCCATAGGGTCTCTCAACCCTCTGGCGCTCCGCAATCCTGTGCTTGCTCGGATTGCTCCGCTGTCACCCTTGAAGGGGGTATACCCCCTTCAAACAACCCTCGACATTTCGGAATTTCTAAGAAGTTCCGAAAGGTCAATGGTGATCGTTTACTTACAGAGATCCTTGTATTTGCTTATATCATAGAAAAAGGAATCCTGGGATGTGGGGATGAATTGGAAGTTATACTCCATCTTGTTGCGGGCATCGCTTCCCCACTGGGGATCGGTTTTTATCTTTTGGAACTCCCTGTAAGCACAATGGGAGAGAACCTTCCCTTCTATCTTCATCTTCCCCTTAGGGGAGAGATAGGCCTGGGCCTGTTTTTCATAGATCTCCCCCATCACATAAAATGAGTAAGGGTTATGGGAATTGATCCTCCGCGCTTTCCGCACATAGGTTTTAGCCTGAGCATAGTTGCCCAGCATATTGTAGGCAGAGGCTAAATCACAATATATCTTTGGTTCCTTGGGGTTTAACTTAGCCGCCTCCTTCTCAAACCGGATTGCCTCCCTATACCTTTTCAGCCCATGTAGGGCCACCCCCAGATAGGAGTAGGCCTTGAAATTCTGGGGTTCAAGCTTGATCAGTTCTTTAAGGACTTCCGCAGCCTGGGCATACTTTCCCACTTCGGCATAGGCCTTGCCCAGTTTTAAGGCTATCTCCGTGTCCTGGGGCTTTAATTGGTGTAGCCTCTCCAGTGTCTTTAGCCTCTCCTCTCTCTGGCCGAATTGGGCGTAGAGCTTTTCCAGGATAGCCTGCGCAGCGCTGTTTTCTGGATTGATCTCCACCGCCTTTTCATAGAAGGGAATGGCCTCCTCCTCCCTTCCCTCCGTGACCAGAAGGTTGGCTAAGCGGAGGATGTTGTTTTCCTTTTGCGGACTGAGCTCATGCACCTTCTCATAGAGGGATATGGCCTCCCCGTTCTCCCCCTTTTCTTCATAGATATAGCCCAGGGCCATATAGAAGGGGACATAGTCAGGGAACCTGGAGATGGCCTCCTGATAGGTCTTCTCACCCTGGGTCGTATCCCCCTGGCTGCAATAGCTATCGGCCAAAAAGCCATAGGCATCCCGGTGGTCAGGCTTTAACTCCAGGACCCTCTTAAAGTGGGGGATGGCATCGGGATAGTTCTTCATCTTATAGTATTCATATGCGGTGCTGAATTTCTTCTTTATCTCAAACTCCATTTCGGCCTTCTTTGCCTCTAAGGTGTCAGCCTCGGAGATCTCCACCTCCTCGGTTTTGTATTCCATCTGCGTGGAGGCACAGCTTAAGATGCCGATTAAGAAAATGGTCCCTATTCCGTAAAGGATAAAGTTCACTTGCTGCTTACGCATCTTCCCCTCTCCTTTCTAACGAAGCTTCGCCTCCCTGGCCGGGCAGGCAAACCGACGAGGTGTGGTAATATAAACTGGACGAAGCTTCGAATGTAAAATGAAAATGTAGAATTAAAAATGAAAGAAACTATTGGCCGAGGGCGACGGAGGGTGAACCTCAACCGCTTTGCTCTCTTTTTTTTTCCACCTCTGCAGAGCATGTATTTCTCAATCTATTCTTGGCTGGCTTCAAAACTTGACACAAATTTAAAGAAGTTGCCTTATGAAGCCAGCAGGAACTTAGCGACCGAAGGAAGCTAAGTTCTTCTCCGGGATATATATCTTCCTCATACCCCGGGTTAAACAGGATCTTAGGATCCCATCCCTCTCATAGAAGATAACCCCTTTCACCCCAGGGAGAGCTTCCAAAAACTCCCTCCCCCTTTTGGGCCCCATAACGAAGGCCCCGGTGGCCAGAATGTCGGCCTCCTCAGCAGTGGGAGCTATCACGGTTACACTTACACAGGAGTCCGATGGATACCCGGTGGTCGGGTCGAGTAGATGATGGTACCTTTTCCCCTCCCAGAAGAAGCACCTCTCGTAATCGCCTGAGGTGGCCACCCCCTGGGAGGAAAGGTCCAGGTAGCCGATGAACTCACCCTGCTGACGGGGGTGCCTGATGGCTACTCTCCAAAGTTCACCACCTGGTTTCTTCCCCCAGAGCCTTGTGTCCCCTCCGGCATTGACTATTCCCCCGGGGACCCCCATCCTCTCCATCACCTCTGCTGCCCTATCTGAGGCGTAGCCCTTGGCCACCCCTCCCAGGTCGATCCCCTGCCCCTTCAGGGGGAGAAAGATTCTCTGATGGAGGCTGTCCAGCCTAACCCATTTATAGCCAACCAGGGGGAAGACCATCTCTATCTCCCCTTCCTTTGGCACCCTGTATTTGTCCTTAGTAAATCCCCAGAGATCCTCCAGGGGGCGAACGGTTGGGTCAAAGGCCCCCTCGGTGAGCCGGGAATAGGTCAGGGAGCGGGAGATGACCTCAAAGAGGGCTGCTCCCACGGGAACAGAGCTATCCCCCGCGGCCTGGTTTATGCTCCAGACCTCGCTTCCCTCTTGGTAGGTAGTCATCACCTCTTCCACCCTCTCTATCTCTTGGAACCCTGCCTTCATCACCCGCTGGGAGTGGGCCTCATCCCGGTCATAGAGGGATATGGTGACCAGGGTGTCCATCAGAATACGGCTACTCTCAAAGAGCTTAAACTCCCTTTTGTTACCCCACCTCCAGAAGCCAAAGCCAAAGAGCAGAACCAGAAATAGATAAACCCCTACCCTTCTCATATTGCCTTAATTTAACAAAAATTTTTCGGATGTCAAATTGAAATTAAGTGCTTTGCCAATCTGAGGAGTCTGGGGCTTGATCTGACAATCCCCTTTACTATTTTTTTGACCTCAATGCTCTTCACCGATCTGCCGGCAAACATCTCCTTGGCTATGCCGGTTACCTCATTCAGCTCCTTATCGGTGAGCTTAAGGAAGACCTCCTTGGCCCGATAGCGAAAGTATAGCTCCCTCCCTATCCCTTTCTTCCACTTCTTCTCATATCCCCTTAAGGAGTTTGCCGAGAAATCCCCTCTATCAAAGGCCTCCTTGATGGTCTCAGCAGCCCAAGCCCCACTCCTTAAAGCATTGGCAATCCCTGCGCCGGAGAGGGGATCTGTCAGTCTGGCCGCATCCCCTACCACCAAGAGTCTCCGGGCAAAGGATGGGGAGAGGGGTTTAGAGGTGGAGACTGCCCCCCAGGTTATCCCCAAGACCTCTGCTCCAGGGAAAATCCTCTGCACGAAAAGGTCCAGGAAGTGCTTAGGTCCCTTCTGGCTTTTAGCTGAAGAGATGGCCAACCCCACATTGGCCAACCCATCCCCCTTAGAAAAAACCCAGGCATATCCTCCAGGGGCTAAAAGATTTCCGATATGGAATTCGACGAACTCCGAGGAGATCTTCTTATAGGCCAGAAGATACTGACAGCAGGAGACAAGATCACCAGGGGCAAGGCGGGTCCTTAATCCTCCCCATCTTCCCACCTTTGACCCTATCCCATCTGCGCCTACCACCACCTGGCCTTTGACCCTCATCTCCCTGCCTGCTCTTTTTACCCTTACCTCCACCCCTTTCTCCCCGACATCCATCCCCAGGGCCTCTGCCCCCACCCAGATGGTTGCCCCCGCCCTGGTGGCCAAGGCAGCAAGATCACGGTCAAATATCGCCCTCTCCAGTATATATCCGGCCCGAGGATGTTTTACCTCGGCCGCCTCTCCATTTGGGCCATAGAGCCTTCCCCCCTCTATCCTGGAGGCTATCCAGGAGGGACGGGGAGGGAAATGATCCTCCAGACCCTGAGTATCTATCCCCTCTGCACAGAGGACCGGGATGCCAACCCGGGGTCTCTTCTCTAATATAAGGGTATCCAATCCCGCCTGGGCACAATCCTTAGCCAGGATAGAGCCAGCAGGCCCAGCCCCGACGACTATTACCTCAAACTTCTCCATCTGCGGGAACCAAGTATAATTCACCCTAAAGGGCAAGTCAAGCCATTTTTGGGTTACCATTTCCCCAAAAAAAACTTGACTTTGGAGGCTGAGATTGTTATATTTAGTTTTAATTTGAATTTGCGGGGAAACTTTCCCTCTGTGAGGTGATTGATGATGAAAAAGTTGGGTATTATCTTCTTAACCATAGTTTTCCTTCTTTCCATAGTTAGCCTTCTGCCGGTGAAGAAGGCCCTCTGCAATAGGCCAGACATTGCCCTTTGTGCTGCCGAGCCGTGGCATTGGTTGTCTCATCCGGGCAAAGGTGGTTCGGGTTCATCGGGAGGAGATAACCAAGGAATATCAGACCCTACCAACCATTCTGTAACTAAGCAATCACTTAACAGTTCGACTCAGCCACCCTCTTATCAAAGAGAGCATAGAAACATCATAAAGCAGAGGAATCAATCCCCCAACTGGTGGTTGAAGTTACTCCTATTCTGGCAGATGATTTTCAACAAATAGCTCTTTCCATTGAGAGGGAGACAATGGATAGGTTTGAGAATCTGCTTAAGTCAGCCAAGAATTACCTGGATTCTAGGAAGTTCTCCAAGGCGATAGAGCTTTACGAAAAGGCCCTTAAGAAAGCCAATCCCGAAGAGAAGGCAAAGATAAAGAGGGATTTGGCCTTCTGCCTTCTCAGAAGTGGGAGACTTGATTTAGCTCTTAAGGAGGCAAAGGAGGCTGAGGAGAGCTTCTTTCGTCTGGGGGATGATGTAGAATTGGCCAGAGCCCGTCTCCTTCTGGCCAATGTAATGCTGGAGGTGGGAAGGAGTGAGGAGGCCCGAGGTCTCAGTAGGGGGGTTTATGAATTCTTTAAGGGAACGGAGCATCATAAGATAGTAGGGCTTTCCCAGAGGCTCCTTGGTCGGGCATTTGCCCAGTTAGGGGATTATGGACAGGCAAAGGATTTCTTCCAGGACAGCCTCTCCGCCTTTCGTCGTGTAGGTGATGAGGGGGAAATATTAAATTCATACAACGATTTGGCATTTTGGGGTATGGCTACGGGAGATGGAGGAATGGCCCTTGAGAATCTGGAAAAGGGGTTGACCATCTCCCAAAGGAATACCAAAATGCGAGAAGAGGCTGCACTATTGGGTAATATGGGGACGGTATACCGCAAGCTGGGAGAATGGTCGAAGGGAGAGGATTATTTAAGGTCAAGCTTGGAACTCTACGAGGAGCTAAACGACACTTTAGAAATTGCCAGGGGGCTCATCTCGTTGGGGCGTCTGATGGCTCTCAGAAGAGAACTTGACTACTCAGAGGATTTGCTGAATAGGGCCTTGTCCTTAAGCCAAGAACACGGGTATGAGAGGGAAGAGGCGATGAGCCTGGAATCCCTGGGAGATCTGGCTAAGGAGAGGGGAGATCTTGACCTTGCCAGGGACTACTACCAGAGGACATTGGATATAGGGAGAAAGCTGGGTCAGAAGGATTTGATAAATCAGGTGCAGAGGAGAAGGGCAGAGCTTCTGGTAGCCGAAGGAAAAGACCTTGAGGAAGCCTCGAGATGTATTCAGGAAGCCCTGAAGATTTCCCAGTTCTTAGGGGATAGGTCAGAAGAGGGCTGTTGTTACAGAGTTCAGGCTCTCATCTCTGAGGCCCAGGGCAACTTGGAGGAAGCCAGGGAGGGTTTTGAGAAAGCGATTAGGATTCTGAGGTCCATAAAGGAGAAGTTTGAATTAGGCAGAACATTTTTAGAGCAGGGCAGATTCACTGCCACTGCTCTTAAGGAAAGAGAGCAAGGGCTCGACCTCCTCCAGGAAGCTGATCGTTTGTTCTCTAATATGGGGCCCGGATGTGAATACTACCGTGGTTTGGCTAAATTGGAGATGGCCAAGGTGGAGCCTTCTCTTAGATCCGCAGTTGAACATCTACGGAAAGCGGAGGATATATTTCGGGCAAAGGGAGAA
>DAOVCL010000181.1 GCA_030670005.1 Candidatus Zixiibacteriota bacterium
AGCTTCTTGATGGCCTCCCGGATCTTGTCCATCAACCTCCTCAGCTCAGGGGTGGATACCTCCTCTAAGAGCCTCTGCACTTCGCTGAGCTTCTCCAAAACCTCAGGGCTGGCCAATTGGTTTCTCTCAAGCTTGTCCAGGGTCTGTTGCATCCTCTGGGATAGATCCTGCAACTGTTGGGCCATCCTCTGCTGCTTCTCTAAGAGGGCCTGCACCTCCTTCCTCTCCTCCCAGTCCATCTTCTTGGGGGAGAGTAGATCCTGAGCAATCTGGTCAAGCCTCTGGCTCAGCTCCCTGCCCTGCCTGACCACATCCTCCAGATCAAATATCTGGCCCTCCTCCTCCTCCATCACCTCAGAGATTATCTCCTCCAGGGAGGGGAAGCGAACTGTATACTTCTTGCTCTCCCCCTTCTTGGGGCCGGAGACCTGGTCATTGTCCCAGACCTCAGCCCAGTAAGTAACCACATCCTCTGGCATCAGGCCCAACTGGGATAGATCCCAGAGGTGATCAACCTGAAGGGTTTTCCCCCTTTCAAATGGTATCTTCTCCTCCTGGAGGGGATGGGTGTTTTCACCGCTTCTCACCTGGTATTTCAGAAAGAGCTTAGAGAACCCATAGTCGTCATTACCGATAATGCGCAAACTCAGGAGCATATCCTCAGTTAGGTCCCTGTCCTCCCCGGGCTCGGTTATCTTTACCGATGGTGAGAGGTCCTCTAAGGCCTTTATCCTGTAAACTATGGGGTCCCTGTTTTCATATCCCTCCCTGTCCAGGAGCTTTATGTAATAGGTCCTGTCCTTCCGCACCCTGATTCGGGCTAAAGCGATATTCTCCTCCACCTGGGCTTTGATCTCCAACTTATCATCCACCACCAGTTGAGCTGATTTGAGGGGCTTGTTGGCCCTTATCCTCATATCCACCCCCGTTCCCACAAGGGCCTCGATATTGCCCTCGTCGGCAAGCTCCTGGGTCCCCAGCCTCGTGTAGGAGGGATAGGTATATTTGTAGTTTAACCCCAGGACCTTTGGTAGCTCGGTGACCTTTATCCAGTATATTGGGCTTTGGGCATCCCCGGCCCGGGCCTGGTATTGGAGGGAGTCCTCGATATTTTTGAAGAGATAGGTGAACCTTCCCTCCCCGGTGAGTTCCTCCTCTCTCCAGCTCTCCTTCTCCCGCCTCCAGAGGAGATGGGCCTTGCGGGGGATCTTCCCCCGTGCAGTTATCTCCACCAGGAGGTCTGAGGATTTAAGCACTCGGGCCTCCCCGGGTTTCACCTCAACTATGGTCTGAAGTGGCCTCTGGAACCTGGTCAAGGGGTGAGCCAGCCTGCTGAGGGTTGGGAGGGTAGGGAAGGGGGTAAAGCTAAAGGCCAGGAGGAAGACTATCCCTAAGGTAAGGGCCGATCTCGCCATCCTTCTGGTTGGTTTTCTCTCCACAATCACCCCCCAATTCAAGGGGAGGGAAAACTTGGCAGCCTGCAGGGCGTTGGCATCTACCATCTGTAAGGAATAGCCCTCAGGGTTCTCCCTCTTCTTCTCCCAGAGCTGGAGGGTGGCTACCAACCTATTGGCCAGTTGGGGGAATTTCCCCTCTACCATTAAGGCCATATCCTGCAGGGTGGGCCTCCTGATGAGTGGCTTTAAGCTAAATCGCAGGAGCAGATAACTGCAGGTGAGGATGGCCAGACCAACCAGGATTAGCTTAGGGATTGGGGGAAGCCAGAAGAGGTGCTCCAGAGCCAGGCCCAGGGAGATCCAGGCAAGACTGACGATTATGAGCAGGGATGATCCAAAGATGAGGGCATTGGAGAGGTAGAGCCTCCGTAGGGAGGCAAGCTTCTCGATTATCCTTTGATAGCTCTCTTGTGGTTTCATCATACTTTAAAGATAAGCTTTCAGGAGCAAAAAGTCAAGCCTTCTCTACCCATAAAACTCCTCAGAGCTGGGGAAGTTTCCAAAGGTTTGAATGTAAATTGCGGTATATACCAGGTGAAAGCCTGGGGCCTCAAGTATCTTTTTTACTATCGGTGAAATCTGTGGCCCTTGTTTGCTGGCAACTCTGCTGGACTGTGTAGCTCCGTGAGATTCTGTGGTGAGTTGTTATGATCTCCTTACCTATTCGTGTCATTCGTGTTCCAGAGATTCATTGTAATCTGTGGCTGGAATTGAGAAGGGGAGCAGGTTCTCTGCTCCCCTTCTTTCACTTGCCAGAAGAAAAGGTGACCTTCATTTTGCCGGATTGAGTTCCTTACTTCATCAAAACCATCTTCTTAATCTCTGTATAGCTACCTGCTTGCAACCTGTAGAAGTAGATGCCGCTGGAGAAAGAACCCGCATCCCACCTAACCGTCTTGTATCCGGCCTTCTGCTCACCATTCACTAAGGTTGCCACCTTCTGGCCAACCACATTGTAGACCTCTAACTTCACATAGCTATCCTTTGACAGGGCATATTTGATCTCGGTCACTGGGTTGAAGGGATTGGGGTAGTTTTGCGATAAAGCGTACTCCTTAGGCAGAGGGGTAGATGGCTGAGTTTCTGTGATGTTAGTAGGGATGAATTGACCATCCTCATCCACCAAAATGACTTCCCTGATATATAGCCCCAAATGGGTATCCTCAATTGGAATCTCTACAATCGGCCCATACCCAGGCTGGATAGTCTCTCCACTCAGGCTGTAAAGAAGTATAGTTAGCTCACCTGGACCAGCCTTCCAAGCCAGGGTAAAGCCTTCACTTCGTTCTGTGGGCTGGATTTCACCAATGGTTATGTCACCCGGGGTGTATCCCAAAGTCAGTTGCACCCCTGTCACCGGGACTGAGGCTTCAATCCCAATGGGAACTACCACCTGACCAGCAATCCAATCAGCAGCATCCAAAATACTCACTATGGCAGTCTCAGTCTCTTCTTCTGTGGTAACTTCAGCCAGCTTATCAATACAGAATAAACATTTGTCGCCACGATAGAGAATACAGTTGACCTCAGTGATGATGTCCAGGATGTTGATTCTTCCATCGCAATTGACATCCCCAGCCCATAGCTCATGCTGGGTAGGTGGAGGAGGATTGCCCAGGACGATGTTTACCATCCGGATAATATCCAGGATGTTAATCTCACAATCGCTGTTTACATCACCCTTAAGGGTAGCGGTGAAGTTGGCATCGCTCTCATCCCAGGCCAGGACTGAATTGCTGGCATCCTCTGCCTGTGCCTTGACTCTACATGTTGATGAGATTAGAAGGGGAACTGTCCAGGGGTAAGAGCCGGTATTTGGTGTGTTGGCAACTATGGTATCCGAATAAGTAGCACCGCCATCGGTGGAGTACAAGAGTTTTATGTGGTCTATTCCAGAGCCGGTGGAACTCCAGGTGATATCATAGGAACAGCTATCAATCCAGACTTCCCCACCGTCGGGGGAGGTAACGGTGATCTCCGGGGGTATAACTACTTCAAAGCTGCCGTCAACCAGGGTAGGGGTAATCACTGAACCCTCACAGGGGGTCATCCTGTTTAACGCTGGAGGTACATCTACCAAGTCTAAAAGTGTTGTCCCAGGAGGCGCATCATCCTTGATGTGCATCACAATGTTGAGTATGACCCCTGAGTCTGGTGGAATCCCTGGACAGGAAAATACATATACCACACCAGCCTTGACCGTGGTGTCTGTCCAGCCTGGCATAAACATAACAGCACCCTCACCACGAGTGCCAGCCAAAGTCAATGTA
>DAOVCL010000179.1 GCA_030670005.1 Candidatus Zixiibacteriota bacterium
GTTTGAAGAATTAGATCATTTGAATTCAGGATTTGTTTCTAATTTCGATATTCGGATTACGGATTTGCTTGTAGCCAACAGCCGCTTGTGTATGACTGTATCAAATAATACGTAACAGAACTTACGAAATGGAGCACTAAGTTTGACATCCAGGCAGCGGAGGCCGAAATCGTCACCTGGCAGGAGCGCGAGGCGCTACGGTTAGAGAACGGTTTGGCCCTGATTCCCAATTATAAGACGACGGACGCCAGTATAGAGGTGCTGATTGGCGCTGATGGATCGGCCTATCCGGGTGTCGCTTTCCGCCTCGCGGACAAACTCAACTATGAGTTGGCCTACGCCGTCCCTCAGGTTAGTGGTGAATGGGATGCTCTGCAGTATGATCCGGTTTTCCACGGATCGAATACCTGGCAAGTGCATCATGGACCAAGCTACCAACGTGCCGCGCAGGTGCCGACCGGGTGCTGGTTCAGGCTAAAGATGGATTTCTGTGGTAACCGGGCCGCTGTTTCAGTCGATGGACAACTCCCCCTGGTGGTGGATAGACTGGCCTGCTCGGCCGCAGCCGGGCTGTTTGGGCTGTGGACCTATCTTTCAGCCTACTTTTGCGATCTGCAAGTCTCAGCTTGTAGTGAGCAAGACATCCCACATGGAGAGAAGCCTAACACTGCCGAAGACACTGTCGAGGCCTGGTTCGCGGAGGGTTACGGTGTCGTGTCCTCACCAGAAACCGTGACGCTTGGTAGATGTGTGGGTTTATCGTAGTTCATCACTTTTCCCATTTCAGTGGAAGCTTCTGGTGCAAGTGAGTTCATCGTGCAGACGTTTCATAGCTTCTCTGGCCGGAAAGACTACCAAGGTTCTGAGGAGGTGCAAACCGGATATGTTAGGATTTGAGTGTGTTGAACTATAAACACTCTCTATCTGATGTGGCAGAAGAGGGCTTTTACCCCTCAAGATAATCTGACCATAGAACCCTTCAGAGGAAAATTCCAACGACAAAGGTGCAAGGAGTCTAAATGCAAATAGAGGAGATAGTTATCTCTAAGGCCATCCTGCAATCATACTTTCGAAAACTCTGCGAAAGCTTGGAGACCCAGGTGGCCATAGTGGGAGGAGGACCCTCCGGCCTCACCGCGGCCTACTTTCTGGCTAAAGGCCAGGTCAAGGTAAGCATCTTCGAGAGAAAGCTCAGCTTGGGAGGGGGAATGTGGGGAGGTGGGATGATGTTCAACCAGATAGTGGTGCAGAGGGAAGGAAGGGAGATCCTCGATGGGTTTGGGGTGAGCACAGAGGAGTTTTCTCCTAACTATTGGGTGGCCGATGCGGTAGAGGCAGTCTCTACCATCTGTTCTCAAACTGCTAAGGCGGGGGCAAAGATATTCAACCTGATAAGCGCTGAAGATGTGACAATCAAGGAGGGAAAGGCCATCGGATTGGTCTTAAACTGGACTGCGGTGGAGACCGCAGAACTTCATGTTGATCCCCTATGCATTAAGGCTCAATTCATAGTGGATGCCACCGGCCATCCAGCCAAACTGGCTGGGGTAATCCAGGGGAAAGTGGGCTTGAAAATCTCCTCCCAGAGGATTGTTGGGGAAGGGCCTATGTGGGCGGAGGCTGGAGAGAAGGCCGTAATAGAGAACACCCGTGAGATCTATCCCGGGGTCTTTGTGACTGGAATGGCGGCCAATGCTGTATTTGGGGGCCCCAGGATGGGACCCATATTCGGCGGTATGCTCCTCTCCGGTAAGAAGACAGCCGAATTGATCCAGAAGAGACTGCAGGATAACCCTTAGCACTAAGCAAATAATGGCTCCACTGCAAAAACCCCATAAAGTGCAATCAATAATATATCACAGAAACCACTTCTACCCGACTTTCCCAACCCGTTCCATGTCGGGACGGGTAACCGAGGGTTCTCATTTCCCCGCACTAAAGTGCGGTCTGAGTGAGCTGTCAGATGCCCTCATCTGACAGCCAGAAGGTGGCTGAATCGGGGTTCTGCCACCTCACCTATGGAGCTAAGGGCCAGTCTACCTCGTCCCTGGTCAATACTGTTTTTTCATTCTTAATTCTACATTTTTCATTTTGCATTCGAAGCTTCGTCTAATTATATCGCCACATCTCGTTGGTTTGCCCGTCCCGGGCCGGGAAGGCGAAGCTTCGCCAGTTCTGTAAGGTAGGAGTAGCAATGAAGCTCAGGCATAAACTCCATCGCCTCACCCTCCGACGATCAATGGCTTCTCTCATTCTTAATTCTACATTCCTCATTTTGGTTATTTTCCTCCTGGGTGAGGCAAAGGGCGAGAAGATGATAAAACTTCCCAAACCCAAAACAAAGGGGGAGATCTCCTTAGAGGAGGCGGTAAACCGCAGGAGCTCTGTGAGGAACTACTCTCCAAAACCTCTGAACCTTGCCCAGCTCTCCCAGCTCCTCTGGGCTGCTGGTGGCAAAAGATTTGATGCCACTACCGAGGCTTCCCGCACCATACCCTCGGCTGGTGCTCTCTATCCCCTGGAAATCTTCGTCCTGGTCGGAGAGGTGGAAGATCTGGATAAGGGCCTCTACCAATACCACTACAAAGATCATTCCCTTAAGCTCCTTAAAGAGGAAGATCTAAGGGAGGAACTCTCCAGGTCGGCCTGGGGACAGGACTTTCTGGCCCAGGCCCCAGTTGACCTGATCGTTGCTGCCGAACCCTCCCGCACCACCAATGTGTATGGGGAGAGGGGGAAAAGGTATATCCAGATAGAGGTTGGCCACCTGGGGCAAAATGTCTACCTGCAAGCGGAGGCCCTGGGCCTCTCCACCTGTGCAATCGGGGCCTTCGATGACGAGGGGGTGGCCAGGGTTTTGGGGCTTAAAAAGGGCCTTATCCCCCTCTACATCCTCCCCTTGGGCTATCGTAAGTAATTATAGTTAGCCGCAAAATTCCTTATAATTCCCCCCCTTTTGGCGGGAGGGAGTTAGAGGAAGGGGGGATTAAAATGAGGTGGCAGAAGCCCTCTTCTGCCACCAACCACAGTCAGATAAAGACATCTGAGGAATTTCCAATTTCCAATTTCTATTTTCCATCCCCCAAGATGGATTATCGTAACTCTACATTTTATACTCGAAGCCTCGCTGAGTTAATATGTTCAAATTTTACAGGCCAAAGGTGGGACTGGCCCTTGGTGGCGGTGGCGCCAGGGGACTGGCCCATATAGGGGTTTTAAAGGTTCTACAGAGAGAAGGGATACCTATTGATGCGGTAGCCGGGACCAGTATGGGGGCCATAGTGGGTGGAGCCTTTGCCCTCAGACCTGATGCCGACCAACTTGCCCAGCAAGCGTTAGACCTCCTCCAGGATAAGAGCCTTCTCAACCTGGATAAAGTATCCGTGAGATCCATCCCCAAGAAGAGAAGGCTGGCGGTAAAGAGGCTCATCTCCTTTATCAAGGAGCTATACCTGATAAACCTGGAGGCCACCAAAAAATGGCTGGTAGATGGGGAGAAGATTAAAGCTCTGCTGGAGCTGGTAGTGGAAGAGAAAAGCTTCTCAGACCTCTGCCTCCCCTATCTGGCAGTGGTTACAGACCTGAGAACGGGAGAGGAGATCTGGCTTAAAGAGGGAAAGCTCTCCGATGCCCTCCTGGCCAGTTCGGCCATCCCCGGGATATTCCCCCCTCTGGAGAAGGATAACTGGCTTCTGGTAGATGGAGGGGTTACCAGCCTGGTGCCGGTAGATGCAGCGCACAGCTTAGGGGTTGATCTGGTGATTGGGGTCAATGT
>DAOVCL010000007.1 GCA_030670005.1 Candidatus Zixiibacteriota bacterium
CTCCTCTGTCCATCCACGGCGATGAAGAGCAGGGTCTATCAATTTTGCCCTGGTGTCTGCTTCACTTAGATTCATATTCAAAATTCTCTTTTCCCATTTCTAACAAAATTTCATATACCGCTATACAGACAAGCGAAGTTCGCTGAAGGGAAAGCTTACCTTCACTTCTGCAAACTGGGTAAGTAAGATCCTGACTTTTCGGGATTTGGGTGGAGGAATTGGGGAAATGCTTGATAGCGTAAATAGGGTCAAATCTACGTAATCGCTCTATCTTTCCGTTGCGGCATGAAGTCAACTTGGGGATGAAGGAATGATAAAAAACTAAAAATCCACTTGTCTGGAACGAAGTTCTGAGCATGTCCGTTGGGAGAATGATGCCACTACCCCTCCGCCACCACCCTGGCCACATCGGTGACCTTGTCTCCCGGGGCAAGGTTGATGAGCTTTACCCCCTGGGAGGCCCGACCGCACCTTCTGATCCCTCCCACCTTTATCCTGATGATCACCCCATTTACCGTGGCCAGCATTAACTCATCCTGCTCCACCACCTCCATAATGGAGACCACCGGGCCATTCTTGGCCGTTATCTTGGCAGAAACTATCCCCTTCCCCCCTCGGTTGGTTACCCGATAGTCGGAGATCCTGGTTCGCTTGCCAAAGCCATTCTCGGTGACCACCAGTAGATCGGCCTCCCTCCTCACCACCACCATCCCCACGACCCAATCGTCCTTTCCCAACTGCATTCCCCTTACCCCGCGGGCGGCCCTTCCCATACTCCTCACCTTAGTTTCCGGAAACCTCACCGCCTTGCCCAACCTGCTCCCTAAGATCACCTCTGCCTTCCCATCGGTGAGCTCCGCTCCGATCAATTGGTCATCCTGGTCAATGGAGGCAGCCCTTATCCCCCCTCGCCGGGGATGGGCAAAGTCACCAAGTTCAACTTTCTTGATCGTCCCCCTCATAGTGGCTAAGAGGACATACTTTCCAGGATCAAAATCGCTCACCGCCACCGAGGCGGCAATCTTCTCCTCCTTGCCCACCTGTAGAAGGTTGACAATGGGCCTGCCCTTGGCCAGCCTACCCCCGGTGGGAAGCTGATAGACCTTTACTCCATAGCACCTTCCCTGAGAGGTGAAGAAGAAAAGCCAGGAGTGAGTGCAGGCGATGAAGAGGTGTTCGACGAAATCCTCCTCTTTTGTGCCCATACCCAAAAGGCCTTTCCCTCCCCTATGCTGCCTGCGGTAGCTGGAGATGGGCAATCTCTTTATATATCCGCTGTGGGAGATGGTGATAGCCATATCCTCCTCAGCGATGAGGTCCTCCATCTTGAACTCCTCCTCCTCCACCACGATCTCCGTGCGCCGCGGGTCGCCGTACTTCTTACTCAACTCAAGAAGCTCCTCCTTGATTATCCCCATCCTCTGGGCCCTGTTCTCCAATATCCCCTTTAGCTTGGCAATAAGCTTTATCTTCTCTAAATACTCCTCCTCTATCTTCTCCCTCTCCAGCCCGGTGAGCCTGGCCAATCTCATATCCAAGATGGCCTGAGCCTGAAGGTCAGATAGGTCGAACCTCTTCATTAGGGAGGCCTTAGCTATCTGCGGATTGCGGGATCCTTTGATGATGGCTACCACCTCGTCGATGTTCTCCACGGCAACCTTCAGGCCCTCCAAGATGTGGGCCCTCTCCTCGGCCTTCCTCAGCTCAAACTTCGTCTTCCTGGTAATCACCTCGTGGCGGTGGGCCAGAAAGAGGCTCAACATCTCCTTAAGACTCATCACCTTCGGTTGTCCATTGGAGAGACAGAGCAAGATAATGCCAAAGGTTCCCTGCAACTGGGTGTGTTTGTAGAGCTGGTTTAAGATCACCTCCGGCTGGGCATCCCTCTTCAGCTCCACCACTATCCTCATTCCCTCCCGGTCAGATTCATCCCTTAGCTCGGACATCCCCTCCACTACCTTATCCCTGGCCAGCCTAGCTATATCCTCCAAGAGGTGGGTCTTGTTCACCTGATAGGGGATCTCGGAGATGATCAGGTTTACCCTGCCGCTTTTTAACCTCTCAATGCTTGCCCTCCCCCTGAGGGTTATCTTCCCCTTGCCGGTGCGATAGGCCTGGTTAATCCCCTCAGATCCCGTTATTATGCCCCCGGTGGGAAAGTCAGGTCCTTGGATGTATTCCCTCAGGGCACTGGCCTCGATCTGGGGGTCATCGATGAGGGCAACCAGGCCCCCAATGACCTCGGAGAGGTTGTGAGGGGGAATGTTGGTGGCCATACCCACGGCGATCCCAGATGAGCCATTGCAGAGGAGATTGGGGAACTTCCCCGGCAGGACTACGGGTTCCTCCCTGGTGTTATCGTAGTTGGGGACGAAGTCGACCGTATCCTTCTCCAGATCGGACAACATCTCCATGGCGACGGGGGAAAGTCTGGCCTCGGTGTATCTCATCGCCGCGGGGGCATCGCCATCTATGGAGCCAAAGTTACCCTGCCCTTCTACCAGCGGATACCTCATATTGAACTCCTGGGCCATCCTCACTAAGGTGGGGTAGATAACCTGTTCCCCGTGGGGATGGTAGTTTCCAGAGGTATCGCCGGCTATCTTGGCGCATTTACGGAAGGAGCTGTTAGGGGTGAGCTTGAGATCGTTCATCGCCACCAGGATGCGGCGATGGGAGGGCTTGAGCCCATCCCTCAGGTCGGGGAGGGCACGGGAGACTATTACGCTCATCGAATAGTCTATATAGGAGGCCTTCATCTCCTCCTCTATATTTACCGGAACTATCCTCTGTCTAAGCTCGTGTGCCATTATACATCAAGGTTTCTCACGAAACGGGCGTTCTCCTCTATGAACTGCTTTCTGGGCTCGACCTTGCTCCCCATAAGCACGGAGAATATCTTGTCGGCCAGAAGGGCATCCATAAGGGAGATCTGCAGCAGGGTTCTCGTCTCCGGGTTCATAGTTGTCTGCCAGAGCTGTTCGGGGTTCATCTCTCCTAAGCCCTTATAGCGCTGTATCTGCACCCCATCCTGGCCAAGCCTCTTTAATATCCCCTCCTTCTCCTCATCACTGTAGGCATAGCTGATCTGTTTCCCCTTCTTTATCCGGTAGAGGGGAGGTTGGGCAATATAAACATGACCCAACTCCATCAGCTCCCTCATATATCGGTAGAAGAAGGTGAGAAGGAGAGTCCTGATGTGGGAACCGTCCACATCGGCATCGGTCATTATGATTACCTTCCCATATCTGACCTTCTCCGGGGAGAACTCGTCGGTTCCTATTCCCGTGCCCAGGGCGGTAACTATGGCCCTTATCTCCTCATTTTTAAGTATCTTGTCTAACCTGGCCTTCTCCACATTTAATATCTTCCCTCGCAAGGGGAGGATGGCCTGGAACCGGCGATCCCTCCCCTGTTTGGCCGAACCCCCGGCGGAGTCACCCTCCACCAAGTAGATCTCGGTTAAGGAGGGATCCTGAATGGAACAGTCGGCAAGCTTCCCCGGCAGGCCTGAGGAGTCTAAGGCGGTCTTCCTCCGGGTAAGCTCTCTGGCCCTCTTGGCTGCCTCCCGGGAACGGGCAGCCGAAAGACATTTCTCCACAATCAGCTTAGCCACTGATGGGTTCTCCTCAAAATGCTGGTTCAAACCCTCACCCATCACTGACTCCACTATCCCCTTCACCTCACCATTTCCCAGCTTTGTCTTCGTCTGTCCCTCAAACTGAGGATTGGCCACCTTTACGCTCAGGACAGCGGCTATCCCCTCCCTGGTATCCTCCCCCACAAGTGCCGGGGAGCCGTTCTTCAGGAGATTGTTCCTCTGGGCATAGGAGTTGATCGTCTTAGTCAGGGCCGCCTTAAAGCCGGCCAGGTGCGTTCCTCCCTCCACGGTGTGGATATTGTTTACATAGGTGAAGATATCCTCCATATACGAATGGTTGTACTGGATGGCCACTTCCACCCAAACCCCTTCCCTCTCTCCGCTAATGTAGGCCGGCTTGGAGTAGAGGGGTTCCCTGTCCTCATTGAGGTATTTGACGAACTGAACTATTCCGCCCTGGTATTCATAGGTTTGGGACTTCCCGGAACTCTCCTCCTTTATCTCAAACCTTACCCCCCCGTTGAGGAAGGCAAGCTCCATCAGCTTCTGGGAGAGGAGGTCGAAGTTAAACCCCCTCTGCTTGAAGATCTTTCCATCCGGGAGGAAGCTGACCTTAGTCCCGCTCCTTTTGCGCTTGCCCACCTCCTTGAGGAGGCAGGTTGGTTTTCCCCTCTCATACCTCTGAAAATAGATCTTTCCCCCCCGGGATACCTCCACCTCACACCATTCCGAGAGGGCATTCACCACCGATACGCCAACCCCATGCAGGCCACCGGCCACCTTGTAGGTCTTCTGGTCGAACTTCCCCCCGGCATGAAGGGTGGTCATTACCACCTCCACCCCAGGCCTCTTCTCCGTGGGGTGTAGATCAACGGGGATTCCTCGCCCAGTGTCCTCCACGGTGACGCTGCCATCAGCGTAGAGGGTGACTTCCACCCGATCACAATACCCAGCTAAGGCCTCATCCACCGAGTTGTCCACCACCTCAAAGACGAGATGGTGCAGGCCCCGCGAACCCGTGTCTCCAATATACATCGCTGGCCTTCGCCGCACCGCCTCCAAACCCTTAAGCACCTGGATGGAGGTAGCATCATAGATTGGGCCTTTATCCATCAAATCTCCCCCCCACGAAAATTATGTCTGAGACTATCTTGTCCCCCAGGCTCTGGTTCAGTTTCTGGATAAGCCTGGGTTTAAGGAAAGTCAACTCATTCCTCCAGGATGGGCTCTCCACCTGGACGAAAAGCTTTGAGTCCTCACATCTTAAGGGCCTTGTGTGGCCGCTGATTGCCTCTCCGGCGGTTACCTCCCAGAGGTTTACTGCCTGATACTCCTTCAGCTTCCTCTCCCATCCCTTTCGCCGAAAGACCCTCTTCAGTATAGAACCAATCCTCTCCGGCTCCCTGCTCATTCGGTAAGCTTGAGGGGCATAACCAGGCAGAGGTAATCCTCCCCCTCCTTGGGCCTTTCCTCCCTCATCAACCCTGGACTGAGGGATCCCTTGAGCTCAATTGCCACCCTCTCCCCCTTTATCTGTTTCAAGGCGTCCAAGACAAAGTAGGCATTATATCCCACCTCCATCTCCTCCCCCTTATACTCCACCTCAATCACCTCCTTGGCCACTCCTCCCAAATCCTGATTGGCCGCCTCCAGCTCCGCCTCCTTGGTTTTCAACAGAAGCTTAACCTGATGAGTGGTCTGATTGGAGAGGACGGAGACCCTCCTGATGGCTGAGATAAAAAGCTCCCTATCGACCACCAGCAGCTTATCGTTATCCTTGGGGATGACCGCTTCATAGTCAGGATAGGGCCCCTCCAACAACCGGGAATAGAGCTGGGTGGAACCGAGGTTGAAGATAAGATTGTTCGGCTGCAGAAGCACCTCAACATCGTCCCCGGGGGCAAACCTCAAGAGGTGCTGGAGGACCTTGGGTGGGATGATAACCTCCTCCTCCACCTCTCCGATCGATATTCCCTCTAAACTTATCCTGGCCAACCGGTGGCCGTCGGTGGCCACCATATTCATCTTCCCCTCCTTTATCTGCCAGAAGACTCCATTTAGCACAGGGCGGGCCTGGTCAGTGGAGACGGCGAAGCTGGTCTTCTCGACCATCCGACAGAGACTATCTCCCGGGATAGTGAACTTCTTCTCTGACTTGGGTTGGGGGAACTTGGGAAAGTCCTCCTTTTCCGCCCCCCCAAGCTGGTAGACCCCCTGCCCACATCTTATCGTTATCCTCCCCTCCTCTGACTCCACCTCCACCTCCGCGGGAGGAAGCTCCCTGATGATCTCGGCAAACTTCCTTGCGGGAACCACCATGCCCTCCTCTCCCTCAGGGGTAACATCCACCAATTGGGATATGGAGATGTCCAAGTCGGTGGCCGAGAGCTTCAGCTTTCCACCCTCAGGCTCCATCAAGAGGTTGGAGAGGATGGGGAGGGTGGTCCTGCTGGGCACAACACTCAAGACATCCCCTATGGCAGAGGCTAAAACATCCTTCTGAGCTTTTATCCTCATCTCCCCTCCTTAATTCACGCGAGGGCCTTAACCCTCGTTTATCTTATCAATTATAACCCAAAACCCCCCTAAAAGCAAGGGAAATCGTCATACAGGGGTCAGTGATCAGCAGTCAGCTATCGGCTATCAGCTGTCAGCTGTCAGCCATTCGTCAGTTGTCGGGTGCCAGTTGTCAGGAACTTTCCCTGACCCCCGACTCCTGTCAACTGCTTCCTGACCCCTGTAAACTGGTCCCCGCTACCCTAACTTCGCGGCCATATCCGTCGATTCCCAGGTGAAATCAGGGTCCTCCCGGCCAAAGTGGCCATAGACTGAGGTCTTTCGGTAGATGGGCCGCAGGAGGTCAAGCATCTCTATTATCCCCTGGGGGGTAAGCTGAAAGTGGGAGATTACCAGTTTTACCAACTCCTCATCTGGTAGCTTTCCCGTTCCCTGGGTATCCACCATCACCGAGATCGGCTCGGCCAGACCAATAGCATAGGCCAACTGCACCAGACAGGTTTCGGCTAAGTTAGCAGCCACGATGTTCTTGGCTATATACCTGGCCATATACGAGGCTGAACGATCCACCTTGGTGGGATCCTTTCCGGAAAATGCCCCTCCCCCATGGGGAACCGCCCCCCCATAGGTGTCCACGATCAGCTTTCTTCCGGTCATCCCGGTATCGGACTGAGGCCCACCAATGACAAATTTTCCCGTGGGGTTGACATAGAATTTAGTTCCCTTATCCACCAGTTCCCGGGGGATAACCGGCTTGACCACCTCCTGGATGACCCTCTCCCTGGCCTCCTGGGTTATCTCCCTCCCGGAGGGATTGAGTATATCCTCTGAGTGCTGACAGGAGATAACGACCGCCTCCAGCCTGCGGGGTTTTCCCCCACCGTATTCTACAGTCACCTGTGATTTGCCATCCGGACCGAGAAAGTCAAGGGTTCCCTTCTTCCTCACCTGGGCCAACCTCTCCACCAACCTGTGGGCCAGCCAGATAGGAAGCGGCATATACTGGGGGGTCTCCCGGCAGGCATATCCTACCATCAGGCCTTGATCCCCTGCCCCTCCCCTGTCTACCCCCTGAGCTATATCCGGGGACTGATGGCCTATGGCATTGAGGATGGCACAACAGTTGTAAGTAAAACCCCATCTGGAATCTGTATAGCCGACATCCCGAAGCACCTCCCTGACCAAGCTGGGGAGGTCAACCCAGCCACTGGTGGTGATCTCCCCACCCACAACGACCAGGCCCACAGTGACAAATGTCTCACAGGCAACCCTCCCCTTAATATCCTGTCGCAGAACATCGTCTAAGACGGCATCCGAAATCTGATCACAGAGCTTATCTGGATGTCCTTCAGTAACCGATTCCGAGGTCAAAAACCTTTTGTCGGGCATCTTCTCCCCCTATTTAAGCGATTTGAAGTCTATAGTAGATGAGTCACCGACATTCAGCCTGGTGAAATTCCCCCTCACCACCGCGTTATCCCCCACTAAGGATGATCTCAGAAGGCAGTTGGTCACCTCTGCTCGCGCCCCGATGATGGAGTCTGAGATGATGGACCCCTCTATCTTGGCTCCATCCCCCACCGAGAGGTAGGGGCCCAGGATGGAGTTCTCCACTTTGGCTGTGGCCGCCAGATAGACCGGTGGGGTGATGATGCACCCCCTTCTCTCCCCTGGCTCAGACAACCCCTCCAAGAGGTGACGGTTGGTAGCCAGCAGGCTCTCCGGCCGGCCACAGTCCCACCAATTCTCCACTGGAAATACGGTCAGCCTTCCACCCCTCTCCACCATAAGCTGGAAGGCATCGGTCAGTTGATATTCCCCCCCGGTGGTTATCCCCTTCTCCATAAGTTCATTCAGGCAGGAGAAGAGGAGATCTGAGTTGTGGATAAAGTTTACCCCCACTATGGCCAGCCCAGGGGAGGATATCCCCGGTTTCTCCACCAGCCTCCTGATCACCCCACCTTCAAGCTCCACCACCCCAAAGAAGCTGGAATCCTCCACCCTCTTTACCCCCAGTGAGCCATCCACCCGGGGGTTTATCCCTTCTCTCAAATCACCCTCAAATATGGTATCACCATAGACGATGAGAAGGGGCCTCCCCTTTACCATATTGCGGGCCAGCCAAACGGAGTGCCCCAGGCCCTTTAGAACCCTTTGGTGGACAAAGCTTATGGGGATCTTGTATCTTCCCTTCACCCACTCCTGGATCTTCTCCCCCATAGTCCCCACCACCAGTATCACCTCGTCCAACTCCAACCCCATAATCCCATCCATTATATGGCCCAGGATGGGCTTGCCGGCCACCTGCAGCAGGGCCTTAGGGAGGCTGTGGGTGTGGGGACGGAGCCTTCTGCCCGCTCCCGCAGCGGGAATCAGACCGATCATAGCTTAGCCAACTCCCCCTTCAGCCAGTCAATCCTCTCCACTGGGGTGGGATCGACCCCCTCCAAGAGAGCAACCCACCAGCTCACCCAATCCCCCAGATGGATAAGGGAGAAGACCCTCTCTAAGAGGTTCTTACCTGAGCTTTCCAACCTCAAGACCTCCACCCCCTCCTTCTCCATCATCCCCCCGATAAGCTCCATGCGGGAGATGATCCTGGGGTGATAATCCCTATCCCGGAGAAATATGGATATGACCTTCTCCTTTACTCCCCCTCCCACCTCCCAGCCCACGGTCTCATTGTGGTTCATCTCGGGGAAGAGATTGGTAAAGGAGAAGGTCTTGGCATTCTCCGCCAGTTGTCCCCTCCACCTGATGCCCACCGCCTCAAATGGGCCCGGGGCCGAGTAGATGAGAGGAAGTTTTGCGGCTATCTTCTCCGCCACCTTTTTGGCGGGGTTCCCCTGGGTTGGGCTCTCAGGGCGATATTTGTCCCTCAATCCCCTCAGGTGATCGGCCACCCCATCGATCCCCAGATCCCTAAGGCTAAAGAGCCTTCCCAGAGTCAGGAGGATAGGGAAGAAGGAGTAGGCTAAGGCGGCCCGGGGAGGGAAGCCGGAGGGGATCTTTATCCAGGGGCAACCATCCCTGATGGCCAGCTCCCCCAACCTCCCCCCAGTGGTAATGACTACGATCTTTGACCCCCTCAAGAGGGCCTCTCTGTAGCCACTCAAGGTCTCCTCCGTGTTACCAGAATAGCTGGAGCTAATTACCAGCCATCTCTCACTCAGCCACTTGGGGAGGGTGTAGTCTCTCACCACCTCTATAGGAAGCTCAAAGGATTGGGAGAGGTAACCCCGCACCAGGTCACCCCCAATAGCCGAGCCGCCCATCCCCAATACGGCCACACCCTGCAACCCCTTCCAGGAGGGAAGCTGGGCAGCCCTGCCAATCTCTATGGCCTCCTCCACCTGATCGGGGAAGCTCAGGAGGTGATTCACCATCCCGGATCTATCCACCTCCTCCGGAAGGGAAGGATTATCCAAAACATCGGTCATTAAACATTCTCCTTTCCTAACAGTTCACAGGGGTCAGGGACCAGGCGAGCTTAGAATGTAAAATGAAGAATGTAGAATTAAGAATGAAAGAATTCCCGATCCCTGGAAACTGTTGCAACTTTCCTCTCTTTTTACAATGAATTGAAGGGATTTGAAAAGCTTTCCCTTTCAATTCTTTGTAACTATTTCCTTTAGCTCTCGGTTGTCGGCGATCTTTCCCGATTCCTGGGAACTCCTAAGCTGTGGGAGAGGGCTCCTGACCTCGACTGTCGGCATCGGAGATGCCTTCCAGATAACTTCTCCTGGCCTCTGACCCCTGACAACCGGTACCTTTTTCAGATGTTTAGCTGAGGAAAGTTGTTCTTGAGGAGGCCCTCCAAGTATTCCCTTATCTCCTGGGGGGTGGTGATTGCGAGCACCTCCTTGGCTACCCTCTGGGCCAGGGAGTAAGCCGTTCCCCTGATCACCAGCTTTATCTGAGGGATGGCCACCGGGGAGACACTTAGCTCATCCAGGCCCATTCCCAGTAGGGCCACTGCCGCGGCCGGATCTGCCCCCAGCTCCCCACAGAGCCCCACCCATATCCCATGGCGATGGCCTGCCTCCACCACCTGGTTGATCAGCTTGAGGACCGCAGGATGGAGGGGCTCATAGAGATAGGAGACATTTGGATTTACCCTATCCACAGCCAGGCAGTACTGGGTGAGATCGTTTGTCCCTATGCTGAAGAAGTTCACCTCAGGGGCCAACAGATCGGCTAAGATAGCTGCAGAGGGAACCTCCACCATTATCCCCACCTGGATCCCCTCATCGAATTCTATCCCCTGGCCCCTCAGCTCCTCCTTGGTCTCCTCAATTATCCCTTTGGCCTCCCTTACCTCCCCGACGCCAGAGACCATGGGAAACATAATCCCCACCCTACCCAAAGCAGAGGCCCGCAGGATGGCCCTCAGTTGGATCTTGAAGAAGCCCCTGTTCTGCAGGCAGAGCCTTATCCCCCTCCACCCTAAGAATGGGTTGACCTCCTTGGGAACCCGAAAATGGGAGACAAACTTGTCCCCCCCCAGATCTACCGTCCTGATGATAACGGGGCAGTCCCCACAGGAGCGGACCACCTGGGAGTAGACCTCAAACTGTTCATCCTCTCCCGGGAGGGTTGCCCTCATAAAGAGGTATTCGGTGCGAAAAAGCCCCGTCCCATAACCACCCTTCCTCCTGATCTCCTCGGCCTCCTCCGGGGCCTCTATATTGGCCGAAAGCTCCACCCTCCTCCCATCCGGGGTCACCGCGGGAAGGTCTCTCAACCGGGAGAGGGTCTTCTCAAACCTCTTCAATCTGGCTTTGACCTGACGGTACTCCTTGAGGGTTGTAGGGGAAGGCCTGAGGATAACCCTTCCGGTTTGACCATCAACTACAAGCATATCCCCAGGATTAACCTCCCCAGATATGCGGGAGGCCCCCACTACCGCTGGTATCTCCAGGGATCGGGCCATAATAGCGGTGTGGGAGGTTCTCCCCCCTAATTCTGTGACAAAACCGATCACCCTTTCCTTCCTCATCTGGACCGTATCCGAGGGGGAGAGATCATGGGCGACGACTATTACCTCCTCCTGCAGATGGGCCAGGACCTCCCTCTCTGTTCCCAAAAGATGGGCCATCACCCTGGTGCCCACATCCCTGATATCTGCTACCCTCCCGCGAAAGTGCTCATCTTCTAACCCCCCAAAATGGGAGATGACCTCCTCTATCCTCTCCCCAAATATGTGGGCAACAGATAGCCTCTTCTCCCTCACCTCTTCCTCTATCTCTCGGAGGAAGACGGGATCCTCTAACATCATCAGGTGGGCGCCAAAGATTCCCTCCACCTCACCCGGGGAATCATCTCTCAGCCTGGCAAGCTCCCTCTTGGCCTGGGAGAGAGCTCGGCGGAACCCCTTAATCTCATCTTCCACCTTGTGAGGGAGGATCCTCACCGGTGGCGCCTTAAGCTCATCTACCCCCAAGAGGAAGGCCCTACCTATGGCCACGCCGGGGGAGACCCCTATCCCCCCTATTCTCCTCTCATTCCTCATTGAACTTAGCCTCTACCAGACCGCCGAGAGCGGCAATGGCCTCCTTTTCATCCCTCCCCTCTGCAGTGATCTTCAGTTTGCTTCCCATCCCCGCGGCCAACATCATCACCCCCATAATGCTCTTGGCATCCACCTCCACTCCATCCTTATTTAGCTTTATCTCGCTTTCGAACTTAGAGGCAAGCTGCACGATGAGCGCGGCAGGTCGCACATGGATCCCCAATTTGTTTAAGATGGTTATAGTTGCCTCCTCCACTAAGCCCTCACGAATAGCTTTCCGGAAAGCTGTCTCACCAGGCCCTTAAGCTCCAAGGAGAGGAGAAGGGAGAGCACCTGGGGAGATGAATACCCAGTTTGCCGAATGATCCTGTCCACATGGATGGGGTCTGAGGAGAGGAGCTCAAAAAGGGTTGCCTCATCACCCTCAAGCTTAGGGGGAGGTGAATCATCTGAAGGGTTACTGGCCATTCCCAACTCCTCCAGGATATCATCGACCCCATCAACGAGCTTGGCCCCCTCCTTGATCAATTGGTTTGTTCCCTTGCTGGTGCGAGCATTTATGTTCCCAGGGATGGCAAAGACCTCTCGCCCCTGATCCAGGGCACATTGAGCGGTGATCAGGGCCCCGCTTCTCTGGCCGGCCTCTACCACGATCACCCCTAAGCTCAAACCGCTTATCAACCTATTTCTCTGCGGGAAGTTTCCCGCCTCCGGAGGAGAGCCTAAGGGAAACTCAGAGATAACGGCCCCACTGGTTGTTATCTGATTCATCAGCCCCTCATTCTCCGGGGGGTAGATGACATCAACCCCACACCCCAAAACAGCGATGGTCCTTCCCCCGGCCTGCAGTGCTCCCCGGTGGGCGGAGGAGTCTATCCCCCTGGCCAGCCCGCTAACTATGGTGATCCCCCGCTTGGCCAACTGGAGGGCCAACCTCTCGGTGACCAACCTTCCGTAGACTGTAGCCAATCTTGAACCCACAATGGCCAGGGCCAGATTATCCCCCTTGGTCAGCTCCCCCCTGAGGTAGAGCAGGGGTGGCGGGTCATATATCTGGCGCAGGCGCTTAGGATAGAGCTTAGAGGAGATGGTCAAAAGGTCTACCCCCTTTGTCTCCATGCGGGAGATCTCCTCCCGCGCCCACCTCCTATCACCCCCTTGGAGGATGGAGGTGATCACCCTCCTGTCCATGCCAGGAACAGAGGAGAGTTCATCAGAGCTGGCCGAGAAGACCTTCTGAGGTGTGCCGAACTTGGAGATAAGACCCCCAAACCTCTTGGGCCCAATCCCCGGGACTGAGGCCAAACGAAGCCACTCCTCAATCTCTTCTCTCTTCATCCTTGAGGGAAGCCCCTTTGACCTCTTTACGGAAGGACTTAAGCAGTTTATTTTCTCCTGGCCCCTTATCCTGGGAGATGGTTCCCCGCACCCTCTCCCCCAACTGGGGATCAAGCCTGGAGGCCAGGTCGACTATGCGGGTAATTCCCTCGGGCTCCATCCCCTGGAGCAGCTTGGCCAGGTTATCGGAGGAGAAGAGCTTGGTGAGGGCTGAGGCCGCCGCCTGCCTCACCCCCACATTCTCATCCTCCAACCCCTGCGCCAGGGGCTCTAAGGCCCGTAGGTCCCCTATCTTCCCCAAGGCTAAGGCAGCACACTCCCTTACATACCAGAGGCCCTTCTCCAGGATCTCAATGAGAGTGGGCACCGCTCCCTTCCCCACCTGAGAGAGGGCCTCCACTGCCTTCAGCCTGGTAACATAATCCTCCTTCTCCAAGACGGAGGTGAGCTTAGATATGGCCCTCCTCCCCCCCATCATCCCCAGGGCCTCTATGCCCCTCTCCTTATCCTTTCTATTCCCTTGCAAGAGCTCAAGCACCTGGGAGTAAGTTAACTTCTCCTCGACCTCATCAATGGCGAACTTCAATTTCCTCTCCTCTCTTAAGCATCCTTCTTAACCTCTTCAGTAAATTGGCTACACCCTCACCGGTCAAAGCCGATATGCAGCAAAAGGACGGAGGAAACCGGCTCCGATCCCCCACCAGATCCAGCTTGTTTACCGCTACCAAGGATGGCTTGTGGGAGAGCTCCTCGTTGAAGAGTCTCAGCTCCTGGCGCAGGGAGTCCAGATCTGCAGAGAGATCCTCTGATTGGGCCTCCAGGAGGAAGACCAGAACCTTTGTCCTCTCTATATGCCTGAGAAACCTGTCTCCTAAGCCTTTGCCCCTATGGGCACCCTCCACCAACCCAGGTATATCGGCCATAACAAAGCTCTGGTATTGCTCCAGCCTCACCAGTCCCAGATGGGGACGGAGGGTGGTGAAGGGATAGTCCCCCACCTTTGGCCTGGCCGCTGAAAGCCTACGGAGAAGGGTGGACTTCCCTACATTAGGCCTGCCCACCAGGCCCACATCGGCAATCAGCTTAAGCTCCAGGATTATCTCCTTTACCTCCCCCTCCCTTCCCTTCTCCGCCTGACGCGGGGCCCTCTGGGAGGGGGTAGCAAACCTCACATTTCCCCGGCCTCCCCTTCCCCCCTTCGCCACAACAACCTGACCCGACCCCGGGATGAGATCGGCGATAACCTCACCGTTTTTTGCATCCCTTACCACTGTCCCCAGAGGGACCTGCAAAAGAACATCTCGACCACCCCTCCCCGTCATCCTCTTCCCCCTCCCATTTCCCCCCTTCCCAGCCCGCACTACCCGCAGGTGCTTGAAGTCCAAAAGGGTGCCCATCCTCTCGTTGGCCTGCAGGAGGACATCCCCCCCCTTTCCCCCATCACCCCCATCCGGCCCTCCCTTGGGGATAAACTTCTCTCTGCGGAAGCTCACCTCGCCATTACCACCCTTACCACCCTCGACTAAAAGTCTGGCCCAATCGACAAAGTTAGTCATCTCCTGGCAAAGAGGGAGACAAGATCTGCCTTCAAGGTCGGTCCATCCAGGTCCCTCTTCAACCTCCCCCCCACCACCAGGGATATGGCTCCCGTCTCCTCGGAGACGACCACCACCACCGCATCTGACTGCTCGGTGATACCCACCGCCGCCCGATGCCTCATACCAAAGAGACGATCATACTTTATGCTTTGGCTCAAGGGGAGGACACAACCGGCAGCCAAGATCTCCCCTCCCCGAATGAGGACGGCCCCATCATGTAAGGGCCCCGGAGGGGTGAAGATGGTAACCAGAAGATCTGCGGAGACCTTGGCCCCCACCGTTCTGCCCGTCTCCAGGAGATCCTTCAGGCCCACATCCCTCTCCATAACCATCAACCCTCCTAATCCCTTCTCCGAGAGCCTCACTGATGCCTTCACCACCTCATCCAGGCTCTCCGTGCCCCCGGTGACAAATAGGCGACGGAAGAATGGGTTCTGTCCCAATCTGGCTAAAGCCGACCTCAGTTCTGGTTGAAAGAGGATGACAAAGGCTATTACCCCTACCGTCAATACCCTGCTGATCATCCACCTGAGGGCATCAAATTGGAGCCAGGCGGCGGCAAACCAGGCGGCCAGGAAGAATATCGCCCCCAAAAGCATCTGAGCGGCCCTGGTGCCCTTCATCAGCAGGAGAAGGTAGTAGAAAATAAAGGCAACAACGGCTATATCCACCAGATCGGTAAACCCCACCCGGAGAAAGCCAACCCTAAAAAGCTCCATCTGCCTCCGCAATCGCATAGGCCATCCGAGCCACCCTACCCAGCCCCTTCACATCGTGCACCCTGAGGATCTTAGCTCCCTTGGCCACCCCCAGGGCCACAGCGGCCGCGGTCCCCTCCAGCCTATCCTCCACGGGGAGACCAAGAACCTCCCCGATAAAGGACTTACGGGAAGGACCGATGAGGATGGGATAACCCAACCCCTTGAGCTCATCAAGCCTCCTGAGGATTACCAGGTTATCCTGCGGCCTCTTGCCAAATCCTATCCCCGGGTCAACAACGATTCTCTCCCGGGCCACCCCTGCCTGCAGGGCAAGCTGGGCACCCTGATCAAGCCAGCTATAAATCTCCCCCATCAGATCATCATACTGAGGGTTGACCTGCATATCCTTCGGCTTACCCTTTATGTGCATAATCACCAACCCAGCCCCAGCCCTGGCAATCACCTGGGCCATCTGGGAATCAAACCTCAGGCCACTTGGGTCGTTTATCAGATGGGCCCCCGCATCTATGGCCCTCTGGGCTACCTGGGATTTATAGGTATCCACCGAGATTATCACCCCCTCCGGCGAGGAGAGCCCCTCCACTACGGGGAGCACCCTTCCCAGTTCCTCGGAGAGGGAGACGGGATCCGCCCCCGGTCTGGTCGACTCCCCCCCGATGTCGATTATGTCTGCCCCCTCCTCTATTAACTGCTCGGCTCTCCTCAGGGCCAGTTGGGGGTCGAGGTATCTGCCCCCATCCGAGAAGGAGTCTGGGGTCACATTCAAGACCCCCATTATGTGGGGGCGGCGGGAGAGGTCCAATACCCTCCCCCGACAGTCAAGCAGCCCCCCCTTTTCTTCCTTATACTGCTCAATGGTTCCCTTCAAATCCTGGGCCAGCCCATCCAGCCCAAAGGGCTGATGGCTGAGCTTCTCACTCAGCTTATCTAATTGACGCAGATTGCCCAAAAGGAGGAGATCGGAACTCTTCGCCTCCCCGGTGATCACCCCCCTGGCCAGGGCGGCATCCCCTCCCAAGCCAAGCATCTCCTGCTTGAGTATGTTTGCCGCCGGTAGGCTAACCTTCTCCACTTTGACCACCAGGTGAAGGGCCTTCTGGGCCAGTATCTCCCAGGCTCTGGGGTCAACCCCTATTCTTTTTAGTTCCTCCCTGGCCTGGGGGTATGTCTCTATCCCCAACTTTCTCACTCTTGGCTTCCTTCAGTATCTCATCCAGCCTACTGCCATCTATTATCTCCTTTTCCAATAACTCCTCTGCTACGCGGTGGAGTAGATCAATGTTCCCTGCAAGGAGCTTTCTGGCCTTCCTCTCCGCCATTTTCACGGTCTCCTTCACCTCAGCATCGATGAGCCTGGCCGTCTCCTCGCTATAATCCCTCCTCTGACTTATCTGCCGACCGAGGAAGATCTCCTCCTTCTTTCCCCCAAAGGTCATAGGGCCCAGCTTCTCGCTCATTCCCCACTCACAGACCATCTTCCGGGCAAGCTCGGTGGCCTTCTCAATGTCGTTGCCTGCTCCAGTGGTTAGCTCCCCAAAGATCAACTTCTCCGCCTCTCTCCCCCCCAAAAGGTGGACCAGTTTCGTCTCTAAATACATTTTGGAATAGTTGTGCTTCTCATCTAAGGGGAGGTAGTGGGTAACCCCTAAGGCCATTCCTCTGGGGATTATGGTCACCTTGTAAACCGGGTCCGATCCGGGGATGAGCTTGGCCACTAAGGCATGGCCGGCCTCATGGTAGGCGATGCTTCTCTTCTCCTCCTCGCTTATCACCATGCTCTTCCTCTCGGCTCCCATCATCACCTTGTCCTTTGCCCCCTCGAAATCGGTCATATTCACCTTCTTGTGATCCCGTCGTGCGGCCAGAAGTGCGGCCTCGTTCACTATATTGGCCAGATCAGCCCCGGACAGCCCTGGAGTCCCTCTGGCCAGGACGGAGAGGTCAACATCCTTAGCTATGGGTATCTTCCTGGTGTGCACCCTAAAGATTCCCTCCCTCCCCCTTACATCGGGTCGGTCCACCACCACCTGACGGTCAAACCTCCCTGGCCGCAAGAGGGCTGGATCGAGGACATCTGGTCGGTTGGTGGCAGCCAGAAGGATCACCCCTTCATTGGTCTCAAAGCCATCCATCTCCACCAAGAGCTGATTCAGGGTCTGCTCCCTCTCATCGTGCCCTCCTCCCAGGCCTGCTCCCCGGTGTCTGCCTACCGCATCTATCTCATCGATGAAGATGATACAGGGGGCATTCCTCTTCCCCTGTTCAAAGAGATCCCTCACCCTCGATGCCCCCACCCCGACGAACATCTCCACGAAATCGGATCCGCTCATACTAAAGAAGGGAACACTGGCCTCCCCGGCCACAGCCCTGGCCAGCAGGGTCTTCCCTGTTCCCGGAGGGCCTAAGAGGAGGACCCCCTTGGGGATCTTTCCCCCCAGCCGCTGGAACTTCTGGGGACTCATCAGAAATTCGATCACCTCCTTCAGCTCCTCCTTGGCCTCATCCGCGCCAGCCACATCATCAAAGGTGACCTTGGGCTTGTTCTCCATAAGGAGCTTTGCCCTACTCTTGCCGAAGGAGAAGACGCCTCGCTGGCTGCCCTGCATCTGCCTGATAAAGAAGAACCAGAGCAGGGCAAAGATGAGAAATGGGGCCATCTGTAGCAAGATGGAAAAGATGGGGGTGCGCTTCGGTTTGGCATCAACCTCTACCCCCTTCTCCTCCAACCTTCCTAAAAGTTGGGGGTCTTCAAGAGGGATATGAACATAAAACTTGAGGAACTCCACCTCCTTTCCCTTCACCTCCCTGGTAGCGGGGGAGCTAAGCTCCCCATGGATATCGCTCTCCACTATGGTTACCTTCCTCACCTGGGAGCCCTTGACCAGATTCATAAACTCGGTGTAGGTGATGGAGGTCTCTTCCCCACGGGAGGAGGTGAAGAGCTTGTACATATAAAGGAAGGCCAAGGTCAAGAGGGCCCAGATAAGAAGGGTCCTCCAGGTTTTACCTTTGGGGGGCGGTAGAGTAGGCCTCCTTGGCCCCTTATTAGGGGGGATTTTATCCTTCATAGTTAAACCTCATCAGTAACAGTTGGCAGTTTCCAGGAATCAGTAGCTGGAAGCTTGGGAGACAATTCTTCCTCATTTTTTAGGTAGTCTCCCCTTTTGTGGATGTTATCATCCACAAAGAGATTTCCTCTTCCCTCAATTCTTGAAGTCGTTCTCTTTTCCTGATCCCTGATAACTGACCCCTGAGTCCTGTAAGCTACTATCATCCAAGGCCCCGATATAGGGAAGGTTACGGTATCTCTCCTGATAGTCAAGGCCATAACCGACTACAAATCTGTCGGGTATCACAAAGCCCACATAGTCCACCGGAACATCAACCACCCTTCTCTCCCTTTTGTCCAAAAGGGTGACTATGCGCAGGGATGTTGGGCCTCTGGTCAGGAGGTTGTTCCTTATATACCTCCAGGTCAAGCCTGTGTCCACAATATCCTCCACCACCAGCACATCCCGGTCCCCGATATTGGTGCCTAAGTCCTTCAGCAGTCTGACCACTCCGGTGGATTGGGTAGATGATCCATAGCTGGAGACGGAGAGGAAGTCTATCTCATGAGGAACATCGATAGCCCTGGTAAGATCGGCTAAGAAGAGGAAGCTCCCCTTGAGGATGGAGACGAGTATGGGCTTCATCCCCTGATAGTCTGAGGAGATCTCCCTCCCCAACTCCTTGACCCTGGCCTCAATCTTTGAGCCAGGGATCAATAGCTCAATTCTCTCCATTTGGCCACGGCTTTCAGTGCCTTCCTCGTTCCCTCCTTGAGCTTAAATGGTTCGGCAATCCGGTAGCCGATCACCCAGAAAATCCCCTTTGGACAGGTTAAAAGGGGGACCATTCCCCTCTGAGGTCTGGGAATGTGCAGATCGACGAAGAGGTCCTGCAGCTTCTTCCTCCCCTCTAAGCCCAGGGGCCGAATCCTGTCCCCTCTCTCCCATCCCCTTAACTCAAATGGTCCCTCAAGTCTCTCCCAGTCAAAGTAGGCCACCATTCTACCCTGCCTTCGGATGAGGTCCAGGGGAGGGGGTGCTACGATCTCAGTCCTCAGGGATAGGCCATCCTGGGTCTCCACCATCCCTGGGATCTCGACATCTACAGGGGATCGCCGCAGGGTTCCCTGGAGGAGAAAGAGTCTTCCCTCCTTACCCTCAGCCTCGATCCCCCCGGGAAGGGAGATTCGTCCCTTAAAGGGAGATCGGGCAAGCCTCTCCAGATGAGGGAAGGGGAGCTCTCCTTTCCCCAAGAGCCTGAAGGCCTCCTTGAGCACAACCTGCCTGATGACCATATCATAAACAAAAAGGGATTCCAAATCAAGGATTATTTCCCCCCCCCACCCCCTATGGACCACCTTTTCCAAAATCCCTTTGGCCAACTTCAAAAGGTATTCGGCCTGTTCCCAAAGGATCATCCCAGATCTGGCCAATGCCTCGGTTATCCTTGGGTTATAAGCATTCAGTTGGGGGAGAAGCCTCCATCTGATCCTGTTTCTCATATACCGCAGATCCCGATTAGAGCTATCCTCCCGGAAGGACCCACCCCCCTCCTTAAGCCAATTTCTAAGATCGCCTCTCCTCACCTCTATGAGGGGACGGATGATCTGCCCCCTTATCGGCCTAATCCCACAGAGGCCAGTGGGGCCAGCCCCGCGTAGAAGTCTCATTAAGACCGTCTCTGCCTGGTCGTCCTGAGTATGACCGGTGGCAATCCTCTCGGCCCCAAAGTCCAAGGCAGCCCTCTGCAGAAACTGATACCTGAGAACCCTTGCCCCTTCCTCCAATCCTATCCCCCTCTCCCGGCAGAACGATCTTACCTCCTCTTGGCCAATCCGGCAGGGGATATGCAAGCCCTTACAGAGCCTCTCCACCCACCTGGCATCTCCCTCAGACTCCTCCCCCCTTAATCTATGGTTAAGATGGGCGGCAAATATCCTCAGCTCGTAATCATCCCTGATCTCCAGAAGGAGGTTCAGGAGGGCTACAGAATCCAAGCCCCCGGAAAGGGCCACCAAGACCCCATCTCCCCTCTGCAACATCCCATATTTGGCGATGGTCTCCTTTACCTTCTCTACAAGCATAACTATTTAGAATATAAACTTTTTTTGATTTTTGTCAAACAAAAAGGCGACACAAAGTGTCGCCCAAATAGCGGTGCAGGGATTCGAACCCCGGACCCACGGATTATGATTCCGCTGCTCTAACCAACTGAGCTACACCGCCTCATTCTCCAATTTAACCTTAAACAACCCCCCTGTCAACCATTTTTTTGATGTTAAACCTCCCGCAGGTTCAAAACCTGCGGGAGGTTTGAGAATATGATCGCCTCAGCCACACTTGGGGAATTTTGGATTTATCACATCTTTGTTTTATCAGCTCTAAAACCCAATTTCACAAGTTTTACATTCCCTTGAGCATAAAAAATCTTGAAAGATTATTTAGATTTGAGTATAATAGATCTCAAGAAATAGCAACCTCCGCAGAAATAGCAACCTCCCGCAGGTTCGAAACCTGCGGGAGGTTTACAGGAATGGGAGGGCAAATGCCGCATCGCCAAAATGTCTTTGCGCCTGACAATTATTACCATATCTATAACAGAGGTGTCAATCGTGAGAACATTTTCTTTTCAGCGGAAAACTTCCTCTATTGTTTGAGGCTCTTGGGAAAGTACATGAAACCCCACCTCGTTACGGTCATTGCCTATTGCCTAATGCCGAATCATTATCACTTACTGGTGCGACAGGATGGCGAAGTAAATCTATCCAAATTTATAAATGTTGTTTTCAATGCGTATGTGCAGGCCTTAAACAGGCAACTCGGACGCAAAGGGACTCTTTTCGAGGGTCGTTTTAAGTATGTTAGGGTGGACAAGGACGAGTATATTTTGCACCTATGTCGTTATATCCACTTAAATCCTGTTCGAGCGGGTCTGGTATCTCGGCCAGAGGATTGGGCTTTCTCCAATTACCAGGAGTGGATAGCTATGCGACAAGGGAAGTTGAAAGATGCAGCGTTTATTTCATCCTACTTTGCACATCCTGAAGACTATCAAAGGTTCGTGAGGGAATATGAAGTGGAAAGGGAACTGGAGGATAAGCTCCAGAGGTATCTCTTGGAATAGGGTAAAGCAACCTCCCGCAGGTTTCAAACCTGCGGGAGGTTTATAAGGTCAAGGCTATCTGATTAGCACCATCTTCCTTACCTTTGTGTAACCGCCTGCCTTAAGCCGATAGAAGTATATCCCGCTGGCCATCTGGCCCGCATCCAACCTGGAGGCTTTAAAACCAGCCTTCTCAAATCCATCCACCAGGGTTGCTACCCTACGGCCTAAGATGTTGAAAACCTCCAGCCTCACCCAACAATCCTCCGGCAAATTATACTTGATCTCTGTCACTGAATTGAAGGGGTTGGGATAGTTCTGAGAGAGGGAGAAGTGATCGGGCAGTTGGTCAGAAGAAGAGACCACTCTTTTAGGCTGTCCTGGGCCAGTTCCACTATATTCATAGAGGATGAGTAGAGGGCAGACGGCCTGGGCCCCATTGAGGCCCTTTATGGTTAGCTGAACCTCTCCATCCTGAAGGATGCTGTCCGGAAGTAGCTTGCTTGTGGTGACTGCCTTGGCTGAGGGAACCTGAACCTCATAGTCTATTGCCCCATCAAGCTGGAACCTCTGACCTATCTCCTCCCCAAACTCCTGGTAGAAACCCGCCTGCAACCTGTAGTTCTTCCCAGGATCTAAATCAGGGATGAGATAGACAAGGGCTGAAGAGTCATAGTCCACGGACTTATATTGCTCAGGCCCTAAGCTGAGCCAGCCAGCCCTCTCCAGGGTCACAGGCGAGGGATCGGGTTGCCCCAGGTTGAAGCAGGTTATCTCCTCCTCTTCGCATGGGTTAAGCCCCACTTTGGCAAACCTGAAATATGGGGGATCACCTTCTGCCCACATAAAGTAGAGGCTGCCCCCGCTCACTAAGGGATTTGCTGGTGGATGGTAGACCATCTGTGGCTCCTGGGAGGGAGCTAAGGTGGAGTTGCTCACATTCTGAGGGGTTGTCCATCCACCTCCACATCTGCGGCTAAAGAGGATAGCATCCACCGGGGTCCATTGGTCATGGCTTATCAGGTTCATCTCGTCCCCCTGTCTCCAGCAGACATATCTGCCTATAATAAAGGGAGATGTGGATAAATCATCAGGACTCTGGCTGATGTTCTGAACCGTATCGGCCAAGACCCCGGCCACCACTGTGCGGGAGAGGATGTCGCCTTCCTCCTCCCAGACTATCCTTACCGCCTGACCATCACAGCTCAAACAGGGGTTCTGGGAGGGCTCCATTAGGCTCTGAGAGATGTTCAGATAGTTGGTGAATGCCTCCCCATTCCATTGACAGTAATAGACCTCCCCCAACTTGTCCCAGGCTATATGGACTACTCCGTTTGTGTCCAGATCTATGCTGGGGCCAGAGAGGTCCTCATAGTCAGCTCTACCTACCCAACATAGCCCATTGTAGCTGCTGTCAAAGGCCTGGTAGTGGAAGAATGGGCCAGGAAATGCCCGCCAGTACCAGCCCAGATAGTATCTGCGGGTAAGTTGAAAGTTGGCATTAAAATCTATATCCCATATGCT
>DAOVCL010000163.1 GCA_030670005.1 Candidatus Zixiibacteriota bacterium
CTGGAGAGCATATTGTTGGTGATCCGCATATATACCTCCTTGGGGTCATCACATTTTTAATCCGAATAGTCACCACGGACCAACACGGAAAAACAGGGAGCAGTAATCAGTTTACAGGAATCAGGAATAGCCAGCATAAACCCCATTTTTAATTCTCAATTCTTAATTGCTTTTTTCCGTGAGATTCCGTGGTGAACTTAATTTTACATTTCGCTTTTAGGCCGATCTATTCATAAATCGCCAACGGCTTTGCCTAACCCTGCTACGGTCTTGAATGTTGGGGGATAACTCCATCCTCAAAAGCGAGGTGGCATCCCGATAAATCGGGATGCCACGGTCAGATCGGGGGATCTGACCGCTCAGTTATTATACCTCCTCAGAGTCTTTGCATTCTTAATTCTACATTCTTCATTTTACATTTCGCCTTAAGAACTATACTCCCATCTGGTTGATAATCGTGTTCATCATCTCATCCACTGTGCTGATGATGCGGGCGGCGGCCTCAAAGGAGTGTTGATAATTTATCATATTGGCCATCTCCTCATCCAGGGAGACTCCGGACACAGACTGCCTATGGTTTTCCAATTGGGTAAGAAGAAGAAAGTTGTTCGTATAATTCTGAGAGGCCTCCTGGCTGAGGATGCCTAAGTTTCCCATCATAGATTGGTAGAAGTCCCCAAAAGTGGCTGTGTTGCCGTTCATAGTAAGTTGGTTGGCAAGATCAGAGATGGCTATGGCATTGCTCCCGTTGCCCGGTGAGCCATCTGAGGAGGCGGCTATCAGGGAGACATCCCCCTGGATTGCCTCATCTATCCCAATGTCTGAGGCATCACCGCCGGAGAAGAAGTCCAACCCTGTGGTCGAGCCATCTAAGCCATAGCCGGCAGAATGCTGGGAGTTTACCCTTTCGATCAATGTGGAGGCAAAGGTGTCTAAATCCCCCAGATATTCGGGTATTACCTCATCCCGAAGGTCGATGATCCCCTTTAGCTCCCCGTCGGTGAAATTGAGGATCCGGCCGCTCTGGCCATAGGAAACATCAAAGACGGCGCCATAAGAGGAAGAGCGGTAAGAGATTCCCAAGGTTACGGTATTTACACTCTCCACCAAGGAATTTCCCGCTATGGAGATGGTTACCGATCCATCTTCAAGCTCCACGGTGGATATATCGGTTATCTTGGATAGTTGATCTATTAAGAGGTCCCTTTGATCCCTCAAGTCATTGGCATTTTCTCCCCTGATCTCAATCCTGACAATCTGGCCATTTAATTTGGCTATCCTCTCAGCCAATGAGTTTATCTCCTCAACCCTTCCCTTTATGGATTGGTTTATGTCCCCCTGCATCCTCCTTAGCTTGGATCTGAGCCTATGGAAGGTGTTGCAGAGAAGTTGGGCCTTCTCCCGCACACTTACCCTTGCAGCCATATTCTCGGGATCGTTGGCCAGATCCTGCCAACTGTTCCAGAAATCTGAAAGGGCGTTGTTCAGGCTGCTATCAGAAGGCTCATTGAAGATGGTCTCCACCTCTTCCAGGAACTTTTGCCTCTTCTCCCATTGCCCCACCGAGCTCATCTCCTCCCTCACCAGGAGGTCCAGGAACTGATCCCTCATCCTCTGGATTTCAGCCACCTTTACCCCTGTGCCCAACTGTCCGGGGTGGAAATCTATGGGCAGGGTAGTGGTGAGGATTGGCCTCTGGCGAGAAAAGCCCGGCGTGTTGGCATTGGCCACATTGTGACCGGTGATGTTCATCGCCAACCTGTAGGTCATCAGGGCCCTCTTCCCTATATCGAGTATACCCATTAGACCGCTCATCTTAATCTCCTCTTCAATGCCCAGGCCCAAAGCCTGTAGGGAGTTCCATCTTTGAGGGGCCTGCCTCTATCAGTTTTCCCCTAAGCCAAAATGGTCCCAGAGGCTTTGGACCTAAGCTTTTCTATCTACGATCCTTCTTTTCATCCCCTTTGGGGTGATCCTTCCCTCTTGACTATAGAGAACATCGTTACCCTCTCCGATCTGAGTCAATAGCTCCACCTTTTTTTGAATCAGCCTTAAGGAGTTGGCCAGAAGGAGGGCGTTGGTCCGATTAACGGCCTGGATTTTCTTTAGCCCCTGGTTTAATTTATCCCCCATCCGCCTTAACTTGCCTGAATATGGCTCCTGCAAGTGTGGCAGCAACTCCGAGAGGGTAAACCTTTCCTCCTCCAGACCTAAGATTTTGCCTATCTCCTTGGTGACTTTGACCCGCACCAGCTCTGATCTCCTCAGTTTGGAGATCAGTTTCTCCTGCTCCCTGTTTTCCTGGTTTAGGGAGCGGACATCCTCTGCCACCAAGGACTCCTTCTCCTTTTCACAGAGAAGGAGAAGTCCCTCCAGGCCCTCTATCTCCTCCCTTAATACGGTGATCAAATCCTCAAGTAACTCCATTCTATTCCCTTTATCGGCAGAAATGAGAGTTTTCTTTAATGGTTTTTGTGGTTTGCTCCCTCCACAAGGAGACTCTCTTGGTTTGTTATAGGAGCTGTGGATGATAACTTCCACAGCGAGCTGGGATGTGGGAGACCTTTCCCACGAGGATTGTTGGTAGAGAACCCCTTTGACCATCGGCACCCCTTAAAAAATGGGGTTTTCCTCCCCGGGGGGAAGACTCAAGATCAAAGGGATGGGTAGATTAAGTCGAAGAGGTTCTTGTAGTTTAATACCCCCTTTACATACTCCCTGGTCTCCTTAAAGGGGGGAAGGGAACCGTATCTTTCCACTACCTCCGGGCCGGCGTTGTAGGCGGCCAAGGCCAATCGGAGATCTCCCCCAAACCTGCTGATGAGTTGCTTCAGATATTTACACCCACCCTTTATGTTCTCCTCAGGACTAAAAGGATTAACCACCCCCAAATCCCGGCTTGTCCCATCCAGAAGTTGCATCAACCCCTTAGCCCCCTTGGGAGATTGGGCCTGGGGCTCGCCGCGGGATTCCTGAACTATTACCGCCCTGACGAGGTTGGGGTTCAGGTTATAGGAAGAGGCCGTATCACTGATCAGATGGTCGAATTTTCTGAGCTTTTTTATCACTCCCTTTGATACCTTTGGCAGGGCTGGCTCCCTATAAGCCTTAAGAAAAGTGCCCTGGGACCAGAGGGGAAGGCTTTTCTTTCCCACTCCCGGTGATGGTTCCCTCTGGTCCAGACCTTGCCAGAGGAGTGAAGAGAGGCCCATGCCCTCCCCTTTAGCCAAATTAATGGCCAGATTTTGATCGATGATATGAGTGAACAGATCCTCTCCTATTCCCCCCTCCAAAAGCCCTGATTTAGGTATGGTATCCCTCATAAGCTTCAGCAGATAGGAGAGGAAAAGCGACTCGAACTCCTGGCAGGCAGCCCTTAATTTCCGCTCATTAGCCCGGGTGGGGGGAAGGGTCTGAGCGAGGAGGGGTCTTATATCATTGGCCTCCTGGTTCATATTATCACCAACCTGGCATGCAGAGCACCCGCCTCCTTCAAGGTCTGGAAGATGGTGATTATTTCCCTGGGACTAAGACCCAAGGTGTTGAGGGCATCTGCCACCTCCCCCACGGTGGTGGATGGTGGAAGGGAAAATAGCTTGCCTCCTTGTTCGGAGATAATGCCTTGAGGCTCGGTGATGATGGCTGTCTGGCCAAGTGAGAATGGCCCTGGTTGGGATATCCTGGATTTTGAGGTGATCTCAAGCTTTAAGCCCTTATGGGCTACGGCCACCGGTGCAATCTCCACATTCTCCCCCACCACTACTGTGCCCGTCCGCTCGTTTATCACCACCTTAGCCGGGGCATCTGGGATGACCTGTAGATTCTCCAGTTGCGAGACAAATCCCACTACCATATCAGCACTGGCGGAGTCCTGGGGAACCTCTACCTCCACTGAGCCAGCATCCCTGGGGGTTGCCGTTCCCTCACCCATCTGCTTATTTATCGTTAAGGCTATCCTCCACGCGGTGGTGAAGTCAGGTTGATTTAGGCAGATATAGATCTTATCCTCTTTGAGGAAGTCCTCGGGTAGGCTCTCTCTCACCAGTCCTCCATCAGGGATCCTCCCTACAGTGGTGAACCTTGCCCTGTAGGGGAGATGGGCACGCGATATTGGCCCCGCTCCACCTGTGGAGACAGGGCCTTGCGCGGTGACATAAACCTTGCCATCTGGCCCCCGCAAGGGGGTAAGCAGGAGGGTTCCTCCGTCGAGCCCTTTGGCATCGCCGAGGGAGGAGACAGTTACATCAACCGAGTTTCCCTTCTCCACATAAGGGGGGAGGGTTGTGGTCACCATAACTGCCGCCACATTCTTA